>DATKPZ010000148.1:0-6458 GCA_035523815.1 Alphaproteobacteria bacterium | reverse complement strand
CGATTGCTACAGCGATTACGGCGCACGCAAAGCTCATGTTTCGAATAAGTGCCATCATGATGGCCGATATTGCCTTTCTCAAGCTCGACAAGAAGTCAACAGGATACCCGGGGCGTCGCGCGCCCGTGACTCAACGGATGGGTTCGAGATTACCTAGGGATCGCCGAGATGCGCTCCGGAGAAATCGCACCCCACGAATTTGGTGTCGTTGGTGTTCGCCCCGCGAAGGTCTGCGCCCGAAAAGTCGACGCCGCTGAAGGATGCGCCTTGCAAATTCGCGCCGCGGAGATTTGCATTACGAAGATCCGCACCGATCAGATGAATCCCACGCAGGTCCATACCGCTCAGGTCCGCGCCGTGCAAGTCGCACCCTTCGCAGTGCGGCAGGTACGCGCGAATCTGTCCCGGCGAAAGCATGCGAATGTCGAGGTCGGCCCCGCTCAAACCGGCGCCGTTCAAGTTCGCGCCGTCGAGCTTCGCGTGGCGCAGGTTGGCGCCGGAGAGATTCGCCCCGGAGAAGGAGGCGTTGCGCAAATCCGCTCCCGAGAAATCGACGCCGCTGAGATTGGCGCCGCTGAAGTTTGCGCCTTGCAGATTCGCGCCGCTGAAATCCGACCCGGTCAAGTTGGAGCCGGAAAAATTCTTCCCGGCCAGATCCTGACCCGCGAAATCACAGCCCGAGCAATTCAGTCCGCCGTGGACGTCGGCCGCGGCGACGCGCACGTGCGGGACCGTGACCTTGACGCTCGGCACGGTAAACGCCATCTTCGGAACGTTCACCGTCGTCGCCGGGACCGTCACCGCGATAGGCTTCGTGGTCAACGTCACCTCGGGACGCGCCGTGGCCGCTAGGGCCTTCGCGACGGGCTTCGCTGGTTCGCGATGCGCAGGCGACTCCGGTGCAGCCGCCGGTGAGGGCAGACCGGCGATGACCGGAGCGGCCGGCATGGCGAAGGCGACGACCGGCGTGAACGCGCGCGCCACGACGTACCCGGCGATCAGTCCGATGGCGACGGCAACGGCCGTCGCCGGTGAGATGGACCGCCCGATCGCGCGCCCCGTGCGCAAGAGCCGCTCGATGCGAATTGAGATGTTCTTGCGCGTGGTGAACACTCCGGGAGCCGCGAGCGGTTGATGCGGCCACGAGGTCATCTCGGCCATCTTCGTGAGGCAAAAGGCATAGGTACGAACCGCGCCGGTGAGTTCGAGCACGTAGTCGTCACACGCGACTTCACGTTCGATGTCCATCTGACGAGCGATGAACCACACCGCGGGATTGAAGAACAGGAGGCAGCTGATAACGCGCTGCAGGCCGTTGCTCCAGTCATCGTGACGCAAAAGATGCGCGAGTTCGTGCAGGCTGATCTGATCGATTTCTTGCGCGTCGAACTCCTCGAGCAAATGTTTGGGCAGAAGTACCATCGCATCGAACAGTCCCACGGCGACCGGCACCTCGATACCGCTCGTGACGCAGAGCCGCACGTCGTGATCCTGCGCGTCCAAGTGCTGCCATTGCACGAGTTGGTCGCGATACTCGATACCCAGCGGCATCGCATCGCGCTTGAGATGCTCGAGGCGAACCAGAGCCACGGCCAGGCGCACGACGAGTGCGAGCGCTGCAAGTCCCCACAGCGTGAAGAAGCTCGCCATGATGAGGAACGGCACGCTCAGGTGCAGATCCGGTGTTTTCGGGATGCGCAGACCGAAGCCGGCGGGGTACGTCGCTTCGCTCGCGATGCTTCGGGGTTGTCTCGCTTCGCTCGCTTTGGTCTTTGTACGCTCGCTGCGCGAGGCAACGCCCTGCGCGGGGGATGACTGCGCGGTAGCCGGAGCGGACGACGTGTAATAACTGATATGCGAAAGGCTCGTTGCGAGCGGCACGATCAGCACCGCGACGAGCGCGAGCGTCCAGGCGGCGTAGCGCGTCGATGCGTTGGTGCGCGGGAACATGCGCAACGCGAGCCAGGTCAAACCGGCGATCGCGATGCCTTGCCAGAGACTGTTGACGAGCACGACCAGTGCCGCGTGAGCAATGATCTCGAACAACGAGGGTTGCATGACTCAGCGCTCCTCGTAGCGTTCGATCAGCGAACGCAGACGCGCGAGCTCTTCGTTGGAAGGACGCTCGCTCTCGATGAGGCGTAGCGCCAGCGCGCCGGTGCTGTTGCCGAAGAACTTTTCAACCACGTTCTTGACCGCCGTGCCGGCTGCGGCTTCGCGCGCGATCAGCGGACGATAGAGAAAGGCGCGACCGGCCTCTTCGTGCGTGACGTGACCCTTCTGCTCCAGGATCCGCAGCGTGGTGAGCACGCTATTGTACGCGAGGGGCGGCGGCGGAAGCGCTTCGGTCACCTCGGCAACGGTTGCGCGTTCGAGGCGCCAGAGCACCTCCATGACGCGCAGTTCAGCTTCGGTGAGGGTGGTGGAAGGGCGACGGGGCATTCGGAATTCTCCTATCTCCTAATTCTTTAAGAGGAGAATACTCCGAATGCCCCGGGTTGTCAACTAAAAGTTTAGTTTTGAGACCGCGTTGATCTAATAGCCGCTGTTGTCCCCGTAGGCGACCACCGGGCAATTGACCACGAAGCCCGCCGGCTTGGCCAGGGAAGCGACCTGGGCGTAGCTAGTCAGGCGCTGAGACTGCGGGGCGCCGACCACCATCACATCCCAAAGCGGCGTGTAGGCGTTGGCGGCATACGGGTGCGCTAGGTCCGGAGCGACCGAGAGCACATTGAAGGGCGAGCCGACGTCCGCGGCGTTTTCCAGCGTCGCGTCCTCCCCCAGCGGCGTGCGAAGGGACAGATAGGCCAGACCCTGTGGTGCGGAGCCGGTTTGCGGGCCGTTGACCACCACGCCGATCGGGATCTCGGCGCTCGGCGCGGCCTTCGCAAGACTCGGCGCATAGGTCGCGCGCTCGACGCTCGAGGCGACCGGATCGGACGCCTCGGGACTCAAGTAGTAGACCGGTTTGCCATTGAAGAAGCCGCGCGCCAGCGTCACCGTCACCGTCATCTTCACGGTGTCGATCGCGAGCACGCGATCCTCCGTGTTGGTGTGCGTGGTCACGTCGAACGGTCCGTCGCCGGTGGCAACGATCGGCGCATTCAAAATCCCCGCAATGCCCTGCGCGCGAACGAACGGCGAATACTTCGAATCCGCCTGACCGCCGGGCGTGGCCGATTTGGGCGGAAAACCGGTTTGGCTCGCGACGTACGTGCGCGTCGCGCCGAAGCTCGGCGCACCCTCGAACGTGTAGCTGCCGTCGGAATTTTTGGTCGCGCGCTGCGTAGCCTGCGTGCCGATCGAGGCGAGAGCCGGCGCAAAATTGACTCCGAATTTCTTTGCGACGGCGGGGTCCGATGCATCGGTGAGGATGTACCACACCGTCGTCCCCTCTTCGATGCCGCGATACAGCGGCAACGTTGCGGTGTGGTTCGTGCTATCGACGGCGATCGCGCTCGTGATGGTAAATTGTGCGTGCGGGAGCAGCGCGGCCGATGCGGGCGCGGAACCGAAGACCGCGCACGCGGCGGTAATGCCGGCAATGCTTAAGAAGTGGCGTTTCATGCTCGTTGGTACGCCTCACGAAGTCGGGCGGTTTACTACCCGCCGGCAATTTTCGCGCGGCGTCCCTGCGCGAGAAACCACGCGACGATGCGCTCGCGGTGATCGCCCTGGATCTCGACGACACCGTCTTTACTCGTTCCCCCGGTGCCGCAATGCCGCTTGAGCGCCTTTGCGACCTCGTCGGTCTCCTGCGGCCGCAGGCCATGAATCAGGCTCACGACGCTGGCTCGGCG
This sequence comes from Alphaproteobacteria bacterium, assembly GCA_035523815.1. Lineage (GTDB taxonomy): Bacteria > Vulcanimicrobiota > Vulcanimicrobiia > Vulcanimicrobiales > Vulcanimicrobiaceae > Aquilonibacter. The sequence continues at coordinate 2,658 of DATKPZ010000148.1, read as the reverse complement.
TCGCTCGCGAGCGACGCGAATGACCCCGTCGGCGGGCATTGCGGGTTTGGGCATGCAAAGACCCCTTCGCATGGGCCGACTCTGTATCTTCTGCGGTGCGCACGCCGGATCGAAGGGCGCGTACCGTGACCTCGCAGGCGAGGTGGCGAGCGCCGTGCACGGCGCCGGCTTCGGCGTCGTGTACGGCGGCGGTCGCGTCGGACTCATGGGCGCCGTCGCCGACGCGGTCCTGGCGCTCGGCGGCGAAGTGATCGGCGTGATTCCCAAGGGCCTGGCGACGAACGAGGTGGCACACAGCGGCGTCGAGCGTTTGCACGTGGTCGACAGCATGCACGAGCGTAAAGCGTTGATGGCCGAGCTGAGCGACGGCTTTATCGCGCTGCCCGGCGGCTACGGGACGATGGACGAGTTCCACGAGATCCTGACCTGGCGACAACTCGGCATTCACGACAAGCCGATCGGCCTGCTCAACGCCGGAGGCTACTACGACCATTTGCTCGCGCTCTACGATCACATGCGATCGGAAGGCTTCGTCAATCCGCAGGCGCGCCGGCTGTTCGTGAGCGCGCCGTCGATCGCGGACGTGCTTGCGCAAATGGGGATCTAGCCGTGCTCTTCACGAAACTTTTTATAGCGGGGAATCGCTCGGGCCATCGCCGGAAGTAGGCGCATTGAGGCGGTAAGGTCGCCCTCGGCCTTGGCTCGCCCGGTCATGAGCGCGCTCGGCGACATTTCGCCGCGATAGAGCGCGTCGAAGGTGTCGGCGCGCATAAAGAGTTCGACTGTCGGCTTAGGGGCGTTCGGATCGTCGACGAAGACGTCATACCGGTGCCCAGGCGCCGGCTTGCGCGTGGTGTCGAGCACGATCCGAATGACGGGATCTTTCAACGTGTAGGCGATGATGACGCCGTTCCCGCCGAAGAACGGATCATCAACTGTGGCCTCGTACTTGAAAAACGCTTCGAGCAGTTCGCGCGCGTGAGCGCTGTCTCGGAATGCACCCATTACTGATTCGTCTCCCGATATTTCTTGTACCGCGGAATCGCACGCGCCATCGCCGGGAGCATCCGCATCGCCGCCGTGATGTCGCCCTTGGAGGAGGTCTTTCCGCTCATCATCAAGGCCATCGGCTGCACCTCGCCGCTGTACAGCTTGTCGAAGGTGTCGCAGTCCATCGAGATGTCGACGACGGGCTCGGGAGCGGACGGATCGTCGATGAACACATCGTACGCATGGCCGGGTTCGGGTTTAGAGCGCGCGTCGAGCACGATTCGCAGGCTCGGATCGTGCAGCGTGTACGCAATGACTAAGCCGCTACCGCTGAAGGTGCGCTCGTCCAGGGTCGCCTCCTCGCGAAAGAACCCGCCGAATATCTTCGCTGCGTGTGCGCTGTCTCGAAATGCGCCCATTGCGCCTCCTCCAAAGGGAAGGACGTCTCCCCGAACGTACGCACCCGAAGAGTTCGTGGAAGGAGACCGGCGTGAACTTCACTCTTCGATCCCTAGCTAGTGTATCGGTTTTTGTCGCGCTCTTGATTACCGGCCGCGCGCTACAGCCGGCACAGGCGCAGTCGGCAGACGCAGCGCAGACGACGGTCGCTAAAGCACCACCCGTCACGCCGGACGGATCCGATCCATTTCTTTGGCTCGAAGACAAGGACGGCGCCCGGGCGATGGCGTGGGTCAAAGAGCAAAACGCCAAGACGCTTCCAGTCCTCGAAGGCGATCCGCACTTCAAGGCATTGTATGCAAGCGCGCTCGGGGTTGCGCAATCGAAGAGCCGCATTCCGTATCCGCGAACGATCGGCGGCGCAATCTACAATTTCTGGCAAGACGACGATCACGTGCGCGGCATCTGGCGGCGCACCAGCGTCGCGAGTTATGCCGGCGCATCGCCGCAGTGGACGACGGTGCTCGACCTCGACGCGGTCAGCGCGTCCGAAAAAGCCAACTGGGTGTGGCACGGGGCGCAGTGCGATTGGCCGGCGCAGACGCGCTGCCTACTCTCCCTCTCGAACGGCGGCGAAGACGCGGACACCGTTCGCGAGTTCGACCTCACGACGCGCTCGTTCGTCAGCGGCGGCTTCGATCTGCCGCGCAGTAAACAGAACGTCGCCTGGGAAGACGACGATACGATCCTGGTTGCGCGCGAGTGGACCCCCGGCGACCTCACCGCGTCGGGCTACCCCTACGTCGTCAAGCGGCTGCGCCGCGGTCAACCGCTCGCAAGCGCGGTCGAAGTTTTTCGCGGCGAGAAGAGCGACGTCGCGGTCACGCCGCTCACGCTCCACGACGGGAGCGGTCACGCCGTCACCATCATCGATCGCGGCGTCACGTTCTTCACCTCGAAAGACTACATCCTGACGCCGGCGGGGCCGAAGCAGCTCGGGACCCCGGCGAAGGTCGATTTCGAGGCTCTGGTCGACGATCGCCTGATCCTCTCGCTCAATCAGGATTGGGACGTCGCGGGCAAGCACTTCTCGCAAGGTTCGCTCGTCGCGGTCGACGCGAGCGCGGCGAAGGCCGACCCGGACCATCTTTCCCCGGTGCTGATCTTTGCGCCGGGCCCACGCGAATCGATCGAGAGCGTCTCGGCGACGCGTTCGCACTTGCTGGTCACGATCTACCAAAACGTGCGCGGTCATGCATTCGTCTTTAC
>DATKPZ010000147.1:0-8885 GCA_035523815.1 Alphaproteobacteria bacterium | reverse complement strand
TACGCCGGCGCGCGCTTGCACACGTAGAACTTTCCGACCGCCGTGCCGATGCGTTTGAGCGCGCCGGCATGAGCGCTCACCGGCGCCTCGTCGACGGCGCGAGCAAGGCGCACGAAGAGCGCGGTCGCCGCTTCGGATTCGAGCGCAAGGTCGGCAAGCACGTTTTGCATCAGTGCGTGGTCGACCAGCGGCGCGCCGAAGGTGCGGCGGTGCGTCGCGTGATGAATCGCCTGCGCGAGGGCCGCGCGCAGCAATGCCGCGGAACCGATGATGCAATCCAGGCGCGTGCCGTTGACCATCTCGACGATCGTCTGGACACCACGCCCCTCCTCGCCGACGAGCCACGCCAGCGTTCCGCGAAACTCGACCTCACTCGACGCGTTGCTGCGATTGCCCAGCTTGTCTTTCAGACGTTGGATTGCAAACGGATTTCGCGTCCCGTCCGGGAGCACGCGCGGAAGCAGAAAGCACGAGAGTCCGCGTTCGGCTTGCGCGAGCACGAGAAACGCGTCGCTCATCGGCGCCGAGCAGAACCACTTGTGGCCGTCGAGGCGGTATTCGCCGTCTTCGCCGGTGCGCTGCGCTCGCGTCTCGTTAGCGCGCACGTCGCTTCCGCCTTGCCGCTCGGTCATGCCCATACCGCAGATCGCACTCGTCTTTTCGGAAATCGGCAGCAGACGCGGATCGTAAGCACGCTCGGCGAGCTTTCCGACCCACTGAGGAGCGAGCAGCGGCGCCCGTTCGAGCGCCGGCACCGCCGCATAGGTCATCGAGATCGGGCAAAGGTGACCGCCCTCGACTTGCGACCACATGAAAAATTTCGCTGCGCGCCGCAGATGCGCGCTCGGCTCACGGTCGAGCCAGGGTGCGGCGTGCAAGCCGCTGGTCGCGGCGACGCACATGAGCGCATGGTATGCCGGATGAAAACTCACCTCATCGCTGCGCTCGCCGAAGCGGTCGTGCGTGTGCAGCTCGGGCGAATGACGGTTCGCGTCGAAGCCGAGTTCGATCGTCCCGCCCTCGCCCGCCAGTGCGCCTAGCTGCATGAGCTCGGTGCGGTCGATCGCGGGCGCGGCGCGCTCGAGCGAGTCGAGCAACGCGCGATCGGACGAGAAGAGGTTGTAGTCTTGGAGCGGCGGCGGCTGATTGTTCACGCCGCCTAAGCTTCGAGCGGACGCACCTCTGCGGCCTGCGAGCGCTTCTCGCGCTCGCGCGTGTTGAGCGTGGCAGCGATTGCCAGCGCTGCTAGCGCAAGCCCACAGAAACACAAGTAGGCGTCGCGATAGCCGAGCAGCTCGCTTTTGGCAAGTCCGATGACGCCTCCGGCGAGCGAACTGCCGAGTATTTGTCCGACGATGAGCGCTTGGCTGAGCAGCCCCACAGCGGTGGAGCGCCGCGCCTCGCCGGCCTCGTTGGTCACGATGTAGCGCGTCGGCGCGCCAAGCAGTGCGCCGAATCCGCACCCTGACACGATCATCGCGACGAGCGTGAGCGGCAGCGACTGGAAGCCGACCGCGAAGATCGCGAGCCCGACCTCGGTCAATATCGCGCCCGCTAGGAGCACGTTTCGGCTCCCGATCCGGTCGAGTGCGCGCCCCGAAACGGGAATCACGAGAACGAACATGAGCGCGCCGAGCGCGGCGATCAATCCGGCAGCCGCGTATGAAAGCCTCTGCGCGCCCACGATCACGGTGGGAATGAAGAACAGCGATCCCTCGAGTGCGCCGATCGTGATCTCGAGCAAATACGTTTTCGCAAGCTGCGGTGCGGTAAAGAGCTCGAGCGGAACGATCGGAAACTCCGCGTTACGCTCCCACCAGACAAAGCCGGCGAGGAGCGCCGCACCCAGCAGCATGCTCGCGAGGCGCGCCGTGGTTAAGCCGTCCATCAGCAGTAGAAGCCCGGCGCACAAGAGCGAGAGGCCGAAGCCGTCGAGGGGCCCGCGCACGCGCGGCGCGGAGCGCGGAAGATACCGGTAGGCCAGAAGCAGCACGACGGCCGCGAGCGGAAAGTTCAGGATGAAGATCCAGCGCCACGAAACGAAATGCGTCACCAGTCCGCCGAAGACGGGGCCGATGATGGCGGCGAGTCCCCACGTGGCCGCGACCAAACCAAGCGCGCTCCCGCGACGTTCGGGTCCGACCACGTCGCCGATGGTCGCGGTCGCCACCGGAAAAACACCGCCGGCGCCCAGCGCTTGCAGTGCCCGCGCGAAGAGGAAGACGCCGTAGCTCGGTGCCAGAACCGCCACGATGCTCCCCAAGGCGAAAAGAGCGATACAGCTCATGTAGACGGCGCGCCGTCCGAGCCGGTCGGCAAGGGTGCTGGCGATCGCGATCGATGCGACGGTCACGAGCAAATAGAGCGTGAAGATCCAGGCGAGATCGCCGGTTGGAACCGCGAACTCGCGCGCGATCGCCGGCAATGCGGGCGAGAGTACGCCCAGATCCAACGCGCCGGCGAAGACACCCAGTGCCAGCGTCAGTAAGAGGTTGCGCGTATTACGCAATGATACGATCGATGACCATGACCAAGCACATCAGCGCGAGGTACAGCAGTGAGAATTTGAAGGTGCGCCGCGCCCAAAAGGTGCCCGCGTCCTTCCACGTGCGAATCGTATCGTACAGAAAGATGGCGCCGAGCACGGCGGCTGCCGCGGTGTACAGCGCGCCCATCACGTGCAGCGGATAGAGCAACAGCGAAGCGACGACCAGCAAAATCGTGTAATAAATGATCTCGCGCTTGGTGCGTTCCTCGCCGGCGACGTTGGGCATCATCGGCACGCGAGCTTTGTCGTAGTCGGTCTCGGTCATGAGCGCGAGCGACCAAAAATGCGGCGGCGTCCAGAGAAAGATCAAAGCAAAAAGCCCCAGCGCGGGCCCGCCGATATGGCCGGTAACCGCGGCCCAGCCGACGAGCGGAGGAACCGCGCCGGCGGCGCCGCCGATGACGATATTGAGCGGTGTCGTGCGCTTGAGCCACATCGTATAGATGCCGACGTAAAATACGTTTCCGGCCAGCGATAGCCACGCCGCGAGCGGGTTGACCAGAAGGTACAGGATCGCGAACGCGGCGACTCCCAGGGCGACCGCATAGATCGTTGCGTGCGCCGGTGAAATGCGGCCCTGAGGAATCGGCCGCTCCATCGTCCGTCGCATCACGAGGTCGATATCGGCATCGAAGACGCAGTTGAGCGCACCGGCGGACCCCGCGGCGAGCGCTCCTCCGAGCAGCGTCCAGAATGCGAGCGCCAGGGGAGGAATTCCACGCGCGGCCATGACCATTGCCGCCGCCGTCGTGATCAAGAGCAGCACGATGATGCGAGGCTTAGCCAGTTCGAAATAGTCGTTCAGTGTGGTCACGTCGTCGTACGGCTCGATTCAAGGCGAAGTGCGCGCGCATCAAGCGCCGCGAAGAGCGTTGCAATCACGAACGCGAGAAACACGAGCGCGGCGTTGAACGCATGGGCTTCGCGCAGATCCATCGGAAGACGCAGTGCGACGTTGAGCAGACCGAGAATGACTTGTACGAACACGAGCCCCAGTCCCACGCTGACCGCGACGCGAACGCGCGTCGATGCCGGCCGAATCCACGCGAATGCGAAGCTGGAGACGGCGCAGAGCAGGGTGGCGGCAGCGATCGTACGGTGAAGCATTTGTGCGTATTGGCCTTGCGTGTATACGACAACGTGCCCGGCACATCCCGGAATCGAAAGGCAAGCAAGGCCGTCGCCGCTCGAACTGACATACGCGCCGACACACATGGTGACGAAGGTCACTAGCGAGGTTCCGGCCAGAATACCCGAAAGCGCGATCTCAGCGCGCGGTGCGCGTCCGCGCGCGCGCGTCTCCTGGGCATCAGCGGCAAAGAGCATCATGGCGCACAATGAGGCGATGAACGCCATTGCGGTTCCCCAGTGCAACACGACGGACATGGGGCTGTTCGAGAGGTGCACGGTCGCCGCGCCGAGGATGCACTGCACCACGAAGAGCGCGCCGATGACGCCGAGCGTGGGCGTGATCGAACGGGCGCGGTCGCGCACGCGCCATGCGGCGATCATCACCGCGATCACGAGCGGCGCGACGCAGAAAGCAAAGAGGCGGTGCGTCCATTCCCAAACGGTGCCGTCTGCCATCGACGGCACCAGCATGCCGTGACAAAGCGGCCAGTCCGGGCAGGTCATGCCGGCGCCGTTGATGCGGGTCCAACTTCCCAGCATCACCGTGCCGAGTGCAACAATCACCGACGCGGCTGATAGACGTCGCAGGGTTTTCATCGGGACCTCAAGCGTACGCTGCCAGGCGATGCGTGGCAACGAGTATAGTAGCCGAGCCGTGCGAGGCGGCCGGACCGCCTAACAGTGGTCCGCGGCTAGCTCGATATGGCCCCCCGCCGTCGCTTCGTCCTGCATGACCGCCGGCATGCGGCTCTGAAAATCTTTGGATGCGGCCTGGGACATCGAAACGTCGTCCTCGAGCGATTCGCTCCCTACCAGCAGCGGGGGATGGATGAGCGCGTTTTGCGTCGCCGGCAGCCAGAACGCGGTCGTTTCGGCCGGCAGCGCACCGGGCATGTCGAGGGTCATGGGGTGCCGCGGGCCGTCCGCCATGTCGTCGGTCATCATATCCGAGGCTTCTAGAAAGGCGACGAAACCGTCGAGGTCGCGCTGGATGAGATGCTGGCGATAGAGCGCTCCGCCCAGAGCGTCGGCCGCAGCCTTCAGTTCGGCCTGTTCGTCGGGGTCGGTTGCTTGCTTTGCGAGATCGCGGAGCTGATTCACTTCACCGAGGCCGGCCCGGTACTGCCGGTAGATGCTGTCGGCCAACGAGCTCAGCCGGTGTATCTCGGCGTAGCGGTCCATGGTCGAGCCGGCCAGGTCGTCCGAGCGCAGGGTCGCGATCGTCGATCCCAGGGTTCGGTCGTTCTGAATCGCCGAGCCGATCGCCGCATTGGTATGCGTAGCGAACGCCCCGCAAAGCGGCGTCGATTTGACCGTAATAATCGTTTTAAGCAGCGGGGTCGGTGACGGGCTCGGTGAGACCGTCAGCGCCGCCAGTACGATTGCCAGCATGACTTATTCTACAACGCCCGCGGAGAGAAGGTGGTGACAGAAGGAATGTCTGACGCTCGAACGCGCGAAAGCGTGGAGCCGTGAAGCGCTGGATAGCCCTCGTGGCGCTGCTGCTCTTGACCGGCTGTCGTGAGGTGCGCGTCCAAACGCTCGCCGTCGGGACGACGGCCGAACCGGGCGGCAATCAAATCGTCGTGGTTCGAGATCCGGCCGCGCTTGCGCGCCTGGGAATCAAAGCTCCGGTTCGTTTCAAGGGCGAGTTCGGTGTGATTTTGCTTATGGGTCCGCACAACCGTAGCGGCTACCGGCAGGTCATCGAATCGATCCGTGCCAGCGACCAGCGCGTACGCGTCGTCGCCTTCGAACAGCCGCCCGCCGACGGCGGACAGCCGTCGAGCGATTATCGCACCTTCACCTTGTGGATCGTGCCGAACTCGGTGTATCGCAGCGGAATTCACGTGGAAGTCGTGACGCCAAGCGATGACCCCATCGCACAAACGGTGCTGCCATAATCGACATACAGGCAAGCGTCGAGCGGCTCGGACCGGTTCTCTCGCCCGACGGTGATCCGCGCGAATTGGAGGGCGTGCTCAATCCGGCGAGCGCGCGCACGCGCGAAGGCACGCTGTTGCTCTATCCGCGCGCCGTTGCGAAAGGAAATATATCGCGCGTGAGCCGCGTGCGCGTGACGCAGAGCGAGAGCACGTTCATGACGGATCGCGAAGGCTTCGCGCTCGAACCCCAAGCGGAGTACGAGCGGCGTCCCTCGCCGGGTTACGGGTGTGAAGATCCACGCGTCACCTTCGTTCCGCTCTTGGATCGTTACGTCATGGCCTACACGGCATTTGGTCCAAAAGGTCCGCGCATTGCGATCGCCCTCTCGCGTGACGGCTACGCGTGGGAACGCCTCGGCCTGATGCGATTCGAACAGCCGGGAATGATCGACGGCGACGACAAGGACGCGGCCTTCTTTCCCGAGCCGGTGATCTCGCCGCGCGGCGTGCGGGCGCTGGCCTTTTACCATCGACCGATGCTGCATCTTTCGGCGGTCGACGGGCGCGCCGCGATTCCCCTGATCGAGCGTTTGCCGTATGAAGATCGCGAGTCGATTCGCATTGGATACGTTCCGCTCGAACCCGCGCTGCGCGACCCGCAGGCTTTGCTCGACGTCGCCGAAAGCGTGATCGTTCTCTCGCCGGACGCGCAGTGGGGGCCGATCAAAGTTGGTGCGGGAACGCCTCCGGTAAGGATCGAGGAGGGATGGTTCTCGTTGTTTCACGCGGTCGATCTGATCGACAACAGCGGCGCCAAGCCGAAGTTCCGCTACAGCGCGGGCATCGTGATTCACGATTACGAGCGGCCCGATCGCATTTTGTATCGTTCGCCGGCGCCGGTGCTGACGCCGGAGACACAGTACGAGCGCAAGGGCGTCGTCGACAACGTGGTCTTTCCGACGGCGATCGACGATCGGGCGGATTTGGGCTCGCGAACCTTCGACGTCTATTACGGAATGGCCGACTATGCGATCGGTGCTGCGCGTCTGACGTTGCGCTAGACGGTATGCTTCGCTACTTCGCCATCGCCACCGTCATCGTGCTCGTCGTCGCCGTTATCGTTACCGCGCGCAGCTACGGGAGCTTCATGCGCTTTCGCATGGCGGCATCCAAGCAGACGACGCCGCCTCAGCATCTGCGGATCTCGGGAGGCGCTCCCGGTTCGTCGGACCAGGCGGTGACCGGCGATGCGCCGTGGGCGCTCTCCGCCTTGCCGGATTGCTTCGAGCAGACGTCGGAGACGACGGGGAGCGTCGCGTACGTCCACGCGGCGATTCCCGCCGGCGCGCAACCCATCCCCGACGGAACGCGTCTTTCGTTTGGGCCCTGCACGATTTTCGTGCGCAAGAGCGAACTGCTGGTCGACCGAGGTTCGGATCGCCTGCGCGTGCCGCCGCGCGCGGAGTTGTATACCTCCGGCCGGTTGCTCGTGCTCGTGCGCACCAGCGGGAAGTCGGCGGTGTTGCGGACCTACGACATCATAACGGACCACAAATGAGTATTATCGAGGAAGTTAGCCGCCGGCGGACGTTCGCCATCATTTCGCATCCCGACGCGGGTAAGACGACGCTCACCGAAAAGCTGCTGCTCTACGGTGGTGCGATTCACGTCGCGGGCCAGGTTTCGGCGCGAAAGCGTCAGCGCGCGGTGACCAGCGACTGGATGGAGCTCGAACGGGAACGTGGGATTTCGATCACATCCACGGTGCTGCAGTTTCCCTACAACGGCTACACGGTCAATCTGCTCGACACGCCCGGTCACCAAGACTTCGGCGAGGATACGTACCGCACGCTGCTTGCAGCCGATGCGGCGGTGATGCTCATCGATGCGGCCAAAGGCGTCGAGCCGCAGACCAAAAAGCTCTTCGCGATCTGTCGCGATCGCAAGATTCCGCTCTTTACGTTTATCAACAAGATGGACCGGCCCAGCCGCGATCCGCTGGAGCTCCTCGACGAGCTCGAGAGCGTGCTCGGCATCGGGACCTATCCGATGAATTGGCCGCTGGGAAACGGCGAGACGTTCAAAGGAATCTACGACCGCCGAACGCGCGAACTGCAGCTCTTCGAACGCAGCGCGCACGGCGCGACCAAAGCTTCGATGCAGACGGCGGACGCGCGCGATCCCAAGCTCAAAGACCTGGTTGACGAGGCGACGTTCGACGCCTTCGTCGACGGACTCGACTTGCTCGAAGGCGCGGGCGAGGCGTTCGATCGCGAGGCGATGCTGCGCGGCGAGATCACGCCCGTCTTCTTCGGGTCCGCGGTCACGAACTTCGGCGTGCAGCTTTTTTTGGACGAGTTCATCGCGATGAGTCCGCCCCCAGCCGGCCGCGGCGTGATCGATCCGAGCGAAGAGCGCTTTACCGGCTTCGTCTTCAAGATCCAAGCCAACATGGACCCGCGTCACCGCGACCGGATCGCCTTCATTCGCGTGTGCTCGGGAAAATTCGAGCGCGACATGATCGTGCGCAACGAACGCACCGGTAAAGACGTGCGCTTGGCTCGCGCAATGAAGCTCTTCGCCGACGAGCGGGAATCGCTCGACGCGGCCTACGCGGGCGACGTGGTGGGCCTGGCCAACCCCGGCGTGTTCGCCATCGGCGATACGCTGTACGAAGGCGCACCGGTCGTTTTTCCGCCGATTCCCTCGTTTGCCCCGGAACATTTCGCGTCGGTTCGTAGTATCGATACGTCGAGCTACAAATCGTTCGGCAAAGGGGTAGCCCAGTTGCGCGAGGAGGGCGCGGTTCAGATTTTTTACCCGTGGGGCTCGACGCGAACCGAGCCGATCTTCGGCGTCGTCGGTGAACTGCAGTTCGAGGTGGCCAAGTTTCGCTTGGAATCGGAATACGGAGTGAAGACGCATCTCTCCACGCTGCCGTTCGCGCTCGCGCTGCGCGTCGGCGGCGATCCCGAAGCGGCCGCCCGAGCGCAATTGCCCACGAATGCCAAGCTCGTGGAAGATTGGGAAGGGCGACCGATCGCGCTGTTCGAGAGCGAATGGAGCGTGCGCCTGGCCCAAGACTGGAATCCCGCGTTGTCGTTTCTGCCGTACGTTACCCAGGAGGTTGTATCAACGTGAAAGCTCTTTCCGCTGCGGTGGCGCTCGCCTGTGCGGCAGCTGTGCTCGCCGGATGTTCGTTCGAAAACAAGTACGAGCGTGAAGCCGATAAGATCACGCGCGCGGTGATGAACAACGATCTGGCCCCGGTAAAGAACGACCTGACCCCAGGTCTAAAGATTTCGCGCGTCCAGATCGCC
>DATKPZ010000146.1:0-5301 GCA_035523815.1 Alphaproteobacteria bacterium | reverse complement strand
AAAAACCGCCGCGGCTTGGTCGGATGCTGCGGCTCGAAGTATTCGATCGCGTTATAAGCATCGAATTCGGTGTGCCACACGCCGTCGGAATCGACGTACGCATAGCGCTTCTCCGTCAACCCGATGACCGGCATCAGCTCGTCATAAAACGTCTCGACGGCGGCGAGCGAACGCACGCGGCAGTCGATGTGATCGAAACCGTAGAACTCTATCACGAAAGGCGGGCTACTTTGCGGCCGGTTTGATTGCGACCGCGTTGACGGCCGCCGATGCGTGCGCTTCGAAACGCTTGAAGTTGTCGTAGAAGAGCTGCGAGAGTTTGCGCGCCTGCTCGTCGTAGGCGCTCTTGTCGGCCCACATGTTGCGCGGGTTGAGCACTTCGTCGGGAACGTCGGGCACGTGCTTAGGTATACGCAGCCCGAAGAACGGCTCGGACTCGAAGTCGGCGGTGATGCGGCCTTCGATCGCCGCATTGACCATCGCGCGCGTATGTGCGATCGACATGCGTTTGCCCACGCCGTAGCCGCCGCCGCTCCAGCCCGTATTGACCAGCCAGCACTCGACCTCGTGCCGATCGATTCGCTCGCCGAGCAGCTTTGCGTACACGGTCGGGTGGTGCACCATGAACGGTGCACCGAAGCACGTCGAGAAGGTCGCGGTCGGCTCAGTGACGCCGCGTTCGGTGCCGGCCACCTTGGCGGTGTAGCCGGAGAGAAAGTGATACATCGCTTGATCGCGGCTGAGCTTTGAGATCGGCGGCAGCACGCCGAACGCGTCGGCGGTGAGCATGATGATCGTCTTGGGATTGCCGCCTTTGCTGCCCGGCACGATGTTCGGAATGAAATCCAGCGGGTAGGCCGAGCGGGTGTTCTCGGTCTTGGCTTCGGAGTCGACGTCGAGCTTGCGCGTGCGATCGTCGTACACGACGTTTTCGATCACCGTCGAGAACCGGTGCGTCGCGGCCCAGATTTCGGGCTCGGCGCTCGGCGAGAGACGAATGACCTTCGCGTAGCAGCCGCCTTCGAAATTGAAGACGCCGTCGTTCGACCAGCCGTGTTCGTCGTCACCGATGAGCGGGCGATGCGGATCCGAGGAGAGCGTGGTCTTTCCGGTGCCCGAGAGACCGAAGAAGATGGCCACGTCGCCGGCTTTGCCTTCGTTCGCCGAGCAGTGCATCGGCAGCGTGTCGCGCAGCGGCAGCAGATAGTTCATGACGGTGAAGATCGACTTCTTGATCTCCCCGGCGTAGCGCGTGCCGCCGATCAGAATGATGCGCCGCTCGAAATTGACGAGGATGAACGTTGGGCTGGGCACGCCGTCGCGTTTCGGATCGGCCGCAAAGAGGGCCGCGTCGACGACGGTGAACTCCGGAGTGAATCCCGGCACCGGATTCTCGGGTGTAATGAAGAGATGATGCGCAAAGAGGTTGTGCCAGGCGAATTCGCTGTAGACGCGAACCGGCACGCGATAGCGTTCGTCGGCGCCGACGTAGCAGTCCAGCGAGTACACGTCGCGCTCGGAGAGATACGCTTCGACCTTTTCGAAGAGCGCATCGAAGACCGCCGCATCGACCGGACGATTCGTATCGCCCCAATCGATGTGCCGTTCGCTCGAGGGTTCTTTGACGAACGCCTTGTCTTTGGGCGAGCGCCCGGTGTGGGGACGCGTGTCCACGATGAGCTGTCCGTCGCGGCCCAGCACGCCTTCGCGGCGCCGCAACGCATGCTCGATGAGCTCCGGCGGCGTAAGGTTCTCCCAGAGGTTGGCGGCCTTGAGTTTCTGCGGAACGGTAAGAATGATCGTGCCCCTCGTTGCGTTCGTCTCTAGCGAATTACTACAATCTACTTTTTGAGGTATTACGAGCGTGCCTGCATGAGAAAGCGATTTCCACTAGCCCTTGCCGCTGCGGTCGCAATCGCGCTGGCCTCGGGCGCCCCGGCCCGGGCCGTGCTGCCCTTCCACTTTGGATTCTTCCCCACTGGACGGCTCGATGCAATCACTGATGTTGCAGGCGTGCGGGTCGCCAACTTCACCCTGATCCAGGGCCAGGACATCCGGACCGGCGCCACGGCCATCCTGCCGAATGCCGACCCCTGGGACCACAAGGTGGCGGGCGCCTCGTTGGCCTTCAATGGGAATGGCGAGATGACCGGGACCCACTGGATCGACCAGGCCGGCTACCTGGAAGAGCCGGTCGTCTTGACCGATACCCTCGACGTCGGCCGGGCCGACGACGGCGTGGTCGACTGGGTCATCGAGCACCACCCGCAGGTCGGCATCACGGATGACGTGCCGCTTCCGGTGGTGGCCGAATGCGACGATCAGCTGCTCAACGACATCCAGCGCCGCGCGGTCAGCCCGAGCGACGTGCGCACCCTGCTGAACGATACGCGCGCTGGGCAGTTCGCGCGCGGCAGCGTCGGCGCGGGCACCGGCATGCGGGCTTTCGGCTTCAAAGCGGGCATCGGCTCGGCATCGCGGGTGCTCCCCGCGTCGCTCGGCGGCTACACCGTCGGCGTGCTGGTCAACGACAACACCGGGAGCTCGCGCGAAGCCTTGACCATCGCCGGCGTACCGGTCGGCGAGCGGCTGAAGAACGAATACCGCACGGTCTTTCCGAGGCATCTGTCGGAGAGCAGCTTGCACGGGCGAATGGAAAGCGGCAGCATCATCATCGTCGTCGCGACCGATGCGCCGCTCGACAGCCGCGAATTGCACGCGCTTTTGCTGCGCGCGGGTTTGGGCATGGGCAGAACCGGCCTGACCTCCGACGTCGGAAGCGGCGACCTCTTCGTGGGCTTTTCGACGACCGAGGTTTTCGAGCGCACGGCGAACTTCGTCGTAAGCGCCCCGAACGCGCGCATCGTGGAAGATGACGACGTGCTCAACGCGCTCTATCGCGCGACCGCCGAAGCGACGCAAGCCGCGATCTACGACGCGCTCTTCGAGGCCAAGACGATGACCGGTAAAGGCGGCGCAACCGTGTACGGATTGCCTGACGATCGCGTGCTGCAGATGCTGCGGAGCGCCGGCGCAATCACGCAATGAGCTATATCGAGACGGAACGCCTGATTCTGCGCACCTGGATGCCGGGCGATGCGCCGGCGCTGGCGGCGATTTACGGCGATCCCGAAACGATGAAGTACATTCTCTCGGGAACCAAGACACTCGAGCAGACGCGCGCGGCGATCGTGCAAATGACGGAGGCGAGCGAGCGCGAGGGCTGCTCGATGTGGCCAGTGGTCCTCAAGGAAAACTCCGAATTGATCGGGAGCTGCGGTCTGATGAAAACCGAGCGCCCCGGCGTGCTTGAGCTTGGCTTCGCGTTCGCGTCGCAAGCACGCGGAAAAGGCTACGCTTTCGAGGCGGCGCGTGCGGTGCTGGACTTCGCGTTCGCGCAGTTGCACGCGAACGCGGTCATTGCGCTGACCGACCCCTTCAATGCGCCCTCGATCGTGCTGATCAACAAGCTGGGCATGAAGTTCGACCGCGTGGTGCGCATGAAGCGTGGCCGGCGCGGCGCCGACGTGCTACGCTATGTATGTTATGGCGAAGAAGAAGCGGCGTAAAATGAAGCTGGTGCCGCGCCTGGGGCCGCCGACGAACCTGCGGCCGGCCGGTGCGCACGAGACGCTCACACGCTACAACCGCAAGCGCAAAAAGCGCGAACTGCGCGACGAAGTCGCAAGCGAGACCGACTACAACGTCGAGTAACCAGTGCTGCTCCTCTTGCAAAAAGTAGACTAGGCCGATAGACTAGTCTTACTATGGCGCAGCGAAAACCCGGCCGCATGGGCATTTTTGACGCGAAAACCCACTTTTCCGAGGTCATCGCCGCCGCCGAGCGCGGCGTTACCACGACGATCACCCGCAACGGGAAACCCGTTGCTGAGGTCTCTCCCGTTCGAGGTGACGGGCGCGAGCAGGCGCGGGCTACGATGGAACGCCTACGCGCGCTTTCGCGCGAGATCGTCGCCCAAAACGGCGGCCCGGTGCCGCGTGCGGAGATTTTGGAAATGGTTCACTCGGGACGCAAGTACCTCGATGATCGCGATTGATGCGTCGATCGCCATCGGGCTGCTTTTGGAGGACGGCCCGGCCGAGGTGTGGCAGGCACTCGTCGAGGACAACGGGATGGTGCCGCCGACGTTTTACGTCGAGATTGCCCAGGCAATTCTGCGCGCGGAGCGTCGCAAGCGTATCACGAGCGATCAGGTGATGCGCGTGGTGGAGACCGTGAAGGAGATGCCACTCTCGCTCCATGTCCCATCTGTTAGCCTGACGATTGCCCTGGCGCGGAAATACAGTCTGAGCGCCTACGACGCAACGTACCTTGCCCTCGCCATTGAAACCGAGCTCGAGCTTGCGACGCTCGACGAGCGGCTTGCCGCAGCAGCCAGATCGGAGAAACGATTGTGGACAGCGTCGCGGCGAAGATCCGGACGTGCCGTGAGCTACTTGGTGGAAAGGTCGCGGCTTACGCGCGCATAGCCAGCATCGCTACCTTCATCGCCGACATCGGCGATTGGCGCATCTCGAAATCGATTAACGCTTCGCCGATTTTATCGGCGAGGCGATTGGTGACGAACCACGGCGGTTTCGGGAGCAGGGTGGCTCCGTAGCCGGCGAGGCTGCGTGGGAACGGTGCAAAGGGCGCCCAGACGACGCTTTTCTGCGCGCGGTCGAAGAGATAGCTGTTGTGCACTACGCCGATGCCGCTACGTACGTCCTCGATCGTGTGGCCCGGATAGGCGCCCCACGTCGTCTCCGTGAGCAAGAAGCCGACGCCCGTCCACGCGTTGACGGCGACGCAGCCGTAGCACAGGTTCGCGATCGCCGTGTCGAGGCCGGCCGCGTATTCCGTCATCGTCACCGGATGCACGACGACGTTCGCGCCGAGGGTGCCCCACAAGCGATCGTTTGCAAAAGCAACCGCGTCGCGCATGAAGGTCGCGGCATCGCCCGGCAGCGTCGTGACGGCCAGCAGGCTCGAAAACGCCTCGATTTCGAAATTGGGATCTTCGCTTTGCGCGTCCACGCGAACGACGGTGCGCGGCGTGTAGCCCGCGCCGGTTTTGCCGTAGCGCTGCGCCTCGTGTCCGGTTGCCAGGCGCTCGCAGCGGTCGTTCGCGCCGGGGTAGTACGCGGGCCGGTCGAGCGCTTCGCGCATGACCGTCTCGATCTGGGCGAGTAGTTTGGGCGTGCCGTCCCAGTCGCGCGGCAGCACGACCACTTGCGCGGCGATGCAGTTGAAGCCGTCGTTGTGCAGCTTTTGCGTGACGATTTGCTCGGCTTGGAAAC
>DATKPZ010000145.1:0-2383 GCA_035523815.1 Alphaproteobacteria bacterium | reverse complement strand
GATGTGTAGGTAGATACCCGTCCAACGATAAGGAGACCCCATGCAATTCCTGGTGATGGTTAAGGCCACGAAGGAGAGCGAGGCGGGCGAGATGCCGAGCGCCGAGATGCTCTCCAAGATGGGCGCGTTCAACGAAGGGCTCGTCCGCGACGGGATCTTTCTCGGTGCCGGCGGACTCCAGCCCAGTTCCAAAGGAACCCGGATCGGCTTCGCGGCCGGAAAACCCGCCGTGGTCGACGGTCCGTTCGCCGAGACGAAGGAACTCGTCTCAGGCTTCTGGCTGCTGCAAGGGCGCTCGAAAGAAGAGATCGTCGAGCGCATCTCGCGTGCGCCGTTTGAACGCGGCGAGCAAGTCGAGATTCGTCAACTCTTTGAACCCGAATGCTTTGGAGGTGCTCGTTAATGCGCGTTATTTCGATTTTCACCGTCGACCCAAGTAAAGCCGGACCGCCGACGCAAGAGGCCATGTGCCGGATGAACGATCTCATCAAGGAGTATTCCGAAAACGGTGTGCTCGTGGATACCGGCGGCGTCGTGCCGACCGGCACAAGCCTGCGCGTCACCGGCGACGGGCGCGGTCCGATCGCCGTCACCGACGGTCCGTTTGCCGAGAGCAAAGAAGTCCTGGGCGGATACGCCGTGCTCGACGTCAAGGATCGCGCGCATCTGCTCGAGGTCACGCGACGCTTCCTCGAATGTGCCGGCGGCGGCACATGCACGATTCATCAGCTCGCGCAGATGGACGAACCCGCCTGCGCCCAGTAAACGCGATCGAAACGGTCTGGGGGATCGAATCCCCCAGACTGATCGCCGCGCTCACGCGAGTCGTCCGCGACATCGACCTCGCCGAAGAACTCGCGCAAGACGCCTTCGTCGCGGCGCTCGAACAGTGGCCGCGCGAGGGCGTCCCGCCGAATCCCGGCGCGTGGTTGACGGCGGTCGCGAAGCGGCGCGCGATCGATCGTTTCCGGCGCGAACGCATGATGGATCGCAAACACGAACAGCTCGGCCAGGAACTCCGCGAAGTCGAAGCGTGGCAGCCCGACTTCGAGGCGCTCGATCACGAGGTGAGCGACGACTTGTTGCGCTTGATGTTCATCGCGTGCCACCCGATGCTCTCGGTTGAGGCCCGCGTCGCCCTGACGTTACGGCTGCTCGGAGGACTGACCACACCCGAGATCGCGCGCGCTTTTTTGGTCTCTGAACCAACGATCGCGCAACGGATAGTCCGCGCAAAGCGCACGCTCTCCGAGGCGCGCGTTCCCTTCGAAGTCCCCGACGCCAAGGAACGTATGCAGCGGCTCGATGCGGTCCTCGGCGCCGTGTATCTGATCTTCAATGAAGGGTATGCGGCGACGTCGGGCGACGACGTGCTGCGTCCCGAGTTGTGCCAGGAGGCGCTGCGCCTGGGGCGCATGCTCGCCAATCTCGCACCCGACGAAGCCGAAGTCCACGGACTCGTGGCGTTGATGGAGATTCAAACCTCGCGCATGCGTGCGCGCGTCGCGACCGACGGCTCGCCCATTCTTCTGCTCGATCAGGATCGCGCGCGGTGGGATTATCTCGCGATCGGGCGCGGCCTCGCGGCGCTGGCGCGCGCCGAGTGGCTTGGACGAGCCTTCGGACCGTACACGCTGCAGGCGGCGATCGCCGCCTGTCATGCGCGGGCCCGCTCCGCCGATCAAACCGATTGGCCTCGCATCGCCGCGCTCTACGACGCGCTCGCCCAACTCGCGCCGACGCCGGTCATCGAACTCAATCGCGCGGTCGCCGTTGCGATGGCGTTCGGGCCGCAAGCCGGGCTCGACCTGGTCGATGCCTTACGCGACGAACCCGCGCTGCGGTCCTATCATCTGCTGCCCAGCGTGCGCGGTGATCTGCTCGAGAAACTCGGCCGCCCGAGCGAAGCGCGCGCAGAGTTCGAGCGCGCCGCCTCGATGACGCAGAACACCCGCGACCGCGAATTTCTTCTGCAACGAGCCGCGCGCTGCCGGTTTTAACCGACCGCTTCGGCTAGCTGCGCGTCTCCACCGCGCTAGAACTTCGCGATGTCAGTGCGGTACGTGAGATCCTTGGTGCCGGTGCGGTCGGCCAGCGCGCGGACCGCGTCGTAGGCGCGCGCGCGTGCCGCGGCCAAGTCGTCGCCGAGTGCGCTTACGGTGAGCACGCGGCCGCCGCTGCTGCGCACCGTGCCATGCTCGAGCGTGCTGCCGCCCCAGAAGGCCTGCACACCCTCACCCAGCGCAACGTCGGGATTGAGCCCTTGAAGCGGCGTGCTGGTTCGCGGGTAATCGCTCGTCGCTAGCACGACGCCGACGCAGTGCTGATCCGAGAGCGAGGCCAGACTGAGATCCATCGCGCCCTCGGCGCACGATTTGAGCAA
>DATKPZ010000144.1:0-4092 GCA_035523815.1 Alphaproteobacteria bacterium | reverse complement strand
GTTCGGCGCGGCCTCGCGTACCTGCGCGACGGGCCGTCCTTGCGCATCGAAAAGCTCGTCGGGCCGATAGCTGCGCATCCAGGACTCGAGCATCGCGAGATGTTCGGGCTTCTCGCGCACCTGCAAGAGCGGCACCTGATGCGCGCGGAACGTCCCCTCGACCGGGACACCGTCGACCACCTTTGGTCCGGTCCAGCCCTTGGGCGAGCGGAGAACGATCATCGGCCATGCTTCGCGGCGTTGGAATCCGTTCGTGCGGGCATCATGCTGGATCGCGCGGATGCGCTCGATCACGCGATCCATCGTTGCGGCCATCAGCGGATGCATTTTCGCCGGGTCGTCACCTTCGACCAAGATCGGCTCGTAGCCGTATCCTTCAAACAGCGCAACGAGTTCGTCGTCCGGAATTCGCGCCAGCACGGTGGGTCCGGAGATCTTGTAGCCGTTGAGATGGAGAACCGGCAGCACCGCGCCGTCACGCGCGGGATTGAGAAATTTGTTCGAGTGCCACGCGGTCGCGAGCGGTCCGGTCTCGGCTTCGCCGTCGCCGACGACGGCGCAGACCAGTAATTCGGGATTATCGAAGACGGCGCCGTACGCATGGGCGAGCACGTACCCGAGCTCCCCGCCTTCGTGAATCGAGCCCGGCGTCGTCGGCGAGGCATGACTGGGCACGCCGCCCGGAAACGAGAACTGTTTGAAGAGCTTGCCGAGGCCGTCTTGCGTCTGCGGAACGTTCGGGAAGAGTTCGCTGTACGTGCCTTCGAGATAACTGTTGGCCAGCAGCGCCGGACCACCGTGCCCGGGACCGGCCATGAAGATTGCGTCGAGGTCATGCCGCACGATCGCGCGATTGAGGTGCGCGTACAAAAAGTTCAATCCCGGCGTGGTTCCCCAATGGCCCAACAGACGCGGTTTGATGTCCGCCGGGACCAGCGGCCGGTGCAGCAAGGGGTTCTGGTCAAGCAAGTAGATTTGCCCGACGCTGAGGTAGTTGGCGGCGCGCCAATAGGCGTCGAGCCGATCGAAATTTTCAGTCATAGAACTTCACCATGTGCGCATGCCGGGCGCCAAGAATGCGTGGCTGCGAATCAGTTCCGCGAATGGGCCGCTGTACGCGAGCACCGCGAGCACGATCGCCACCGCGCCCCAGCGGAACAGGTGCTCGAACGCGGCCGGCGCGCGCTCGCTGCCGGGCGCGGCAACGGCGAACTCGGCGGCCGTGTCGTGCGTCTTCTCGTTCTTGAACAGCGTACCGATTGCAACGGCGGCGAAGAAGCAGATGCTGATGAACAGAATGCCGCCGCCGGCGGCGGCGAGTAACATCGAAGGCTCCCACGATTGCGCGGCGGCCGTCCCGGCGTAGGCGACCGATGCGGTACGGCGCGGCGCTCCGAGGAGTCCGGCGTAATGCATCGAGAGCGACATCACGAGCATGCCGATGAACCAGAGGCGTGTCTGCCACAACGCGACGCCGCGCCCCCACAATTCACGCCCGGTCAGTCGTGGAATCAGCCAGTAGGTCGTCCCCATGAAGGTTAGCGCAACCGGGCCTCCGACCGTGGCGTGGAAGTGTCCCACGATCCAAATCGTATTATGGACGAGCGTGTCCATGCTGTACGACGCATTGACCATGCCGCCGAAACCGCCCAGGATGAAGAGCAGCATACCGTATGCCGCGCCCGAGAAGAATGGATCGTTCCACGGGAGCGAGCGCACCGTCGCAATGAATCCTCGCTTACCTTGTTTGATGGCAGCCGTCTCGAACGAAGCGAAGATCGCAAACGCGGTGAGGAACGAGGGAATCGCTACGCCGTAGGTCAGCACCATGAATACGAGCTTCCACTGCGAAGAGATCCCGGGCTCGGTGAACTCGTGGTGAATACCGACCGGCGTCGAGAGAATCAGCAGCATGAGGAAGGTCAGGCGCGCGAGGCCGTCGCTGAATACGTTGCCGTTGTACCGCGTCGGTATGACGGTATACCAGACGATGTACGCGCCCATGATCCAGAAATACACGAGCGGATGCCCGAAGTACCAGAAGAACATGCGCGTGAGCATCACGTTGACGCCGGGCGTCCACCCGAACGACCATGGGATCAGCAGCGCCATCTCGGCGACGACGCCGAGCGTGGCAATGATCCACATGAGGAACGTTGCCGCGGCCATGAAGACCGGGAGTGGAAGCGGCTGACCGGGATTGCCGCGCCGATAGTAGTGCGCGTTCTCGAAGATCTCAAAGGCGACGACCCAGGTTCCGAGCACGAGCAGCGTCGCGCCGAGGTAGAACGCGGGGCTGGCTTTGAGCGGAGCGTAGAAGGTGTAGAGCACGGTCGCATTGCCGCTCAAGATGGTGACGGCGGCCATGACCGTGCCGATCAGCATCGTCCACCACCCGATCCACCCGACGGCTACCCCGCGGCCGGGACGCGGGATCGTGCGGTAAACGGCAAAGAGCGAGAATCCGGTGATGAAGAACGTCGTGAAGACGAGCGCCATCAGCACGCCGTGGGCGGTCAGCATCCGATAATAGTCGAACCACGCCGGCGCGTCGATTGCGCCGGCTCGCGAAAAGCCTTGCAGCACGCCGAAGACGGCGCCCAGGCAAACCGCGACGGTAGCCGTGTAGATGTGTGCGAGAACGACGCGGTTCTCGGCGGGCTTTGAAGACGCGGCGGCCTGCATCATTTAACCTCGATCGTTCCGTACATGTTTTGATGGCCGATGCCGCAATATTCATTGCAGATCAGCAAGTAGGTGCCGGGGGTGCTGAAGGTGTGGCTCGCGCGGTTGACCCACCCGGGAATGGCCATCGCGTTGACGTCGGTCTTGGCGATTTCGAAGCCGTGCACGACGTCCGAGCTCGTAACGTAGAACGTCACGTTCGCGCCGAGCGGAACTTCGAGCTTGGAGGGCGTGAACATAAAGACGGACGCGACGTAGTAGGCCTCATAGCTGCCGTCGCTGCGCCGGTGCAATCCGGGGTGGTCGAACGGCGGAGTCGAGGAGACCTTGGTCGGATCGATCGTCTGCGAGCCCGTCGGCGGGTTGATGTTTGCGGCAAATGCGGCGATAAATATCGTGGCCATGAACACCACGAGCATGGTTACGCCGAAGATCATCCACCAGCGTTCGTAGCGATGAATGTGCATCTACCAACGCTCCGCGAGCAGGACGAAGAGTGCAAACCAGCCGATCAAGAAAGCAACGCCGATGCCCAAGACGAACGCTAACGTTCCGGGCAGGGGCGTATCCGGGTCACCACCATGCGTGCTCATAGCAGCAAGGGTAGCGGCGCGGGATTCGGAACTCGGGAAGGCATCTTCCCAGGACCTGGAACATTCGGAGGCGTGACGTGGCGGGTACGGTCTTGATCGTTGAGGACGAGCCGCAGATCGGTGAAGTGCTTGCCGGGTACTTGCGCGCGGACGGCTTCTCCGCGACGGTGAGCTCGACGTTTGCCGGCGCGGTGGCGGAACTCGACCGAAGCCGGCCCGACCTGTTGCTGCTCGACGTAACGCTGCCGGACGGCAGCGGCCTTGACATCCTGAGAATGGTCCGGGAGCGCGACATTCCGGCGATTCTCGTCACCGCGCGGGGGGACGAGGTCGATCGGGTCGTCGGTCTGGAGATCGGGGCCGACGATTACATTACCAAACCGTTTTCTCCGCGCGAGGTGGTGGCGCGCGTGCGTGCGGTCTTGCGCCGCTCACACGGCGCCGCCGGGCACGGCTCGGGTGATCTGATACGAATCGGCGATCTCGAAATCGACGTCGAAGCGCACGAAGTGCGCACGGGCAAGCAGCCCGCGCATCTGACGCCGTCCGAGTTTCGATTGCTGGAGGTGCTGGCGCGCAACGCAGGGGTCGCATTGACGCGTTCGCAGCTGCTCGACAAGTTGAGCGACGACGGCTCGATCTTCGAGCGCACGCTCGATCGTCACATCAACAATCTGCGGCGCAAAATCGAGCCGAACGTTCACGAGCCGACTTACGTGCTGACCGTCTACGGCGTCGGCTACAAGATGCGTAAAGCCTAAAGCGCGGAGCTCTTTGCGGCTTCGCCCGCGCGATACTGCGCTTCGATCGTCGT
>DATKPZ010000143.1:0-2580 GCA_035523815.1 Alphaproteobacteria bacterium | reverse complement strand
GAGCGACACGAAGGTGCCGTTTGTCGAGCGGATGGCGAGCAGCACGCCGTGCGGCGGCAACTGGGTGGATGAATGCGGGAGCGCGTGCATGTCGCGCGTCGGATTCACGTAGATCGTTCCGCCGCTGAAGGCGATCGATGTGGTGACGCCGCCTCGTTCGAGACTCATCTTGAGCGGAGTACAGCGCTCGAGGTAGCCGGCATACGCGCAGGCCGCGTGATTGATCACGAACGTCGCCTTCCCGTCGGCCGAGGTAACGCGCAGCGTTTGGTGGACGACGTTGATCGAGACATCCTTATATATGCGCGTGGCGCCGTCGCGCTCTTGGACGCGAACCGTGCCGGTAGCTAGGCACGGAGCGGTTGCTGCGAAAGAGAGGATGAGGGCAGCAAGGAAGGCGAGTGTACGCATACATTTCAGGATAGCCGCGAGAGCCCGGGGTCGGCGGCGTTCGTCTAGGACAATACGCGGCGCCATCTTGCCGTGGCCGAGCGTAGTGCTACTATCTGGGTATGGACGAAGTACAAGTCGAGCGGACGACCTACGCGATGCCGCCGACCGAGGGGTTTACGGTCGCGCATTTTCTCACCGTCGCCGATCTCAAGCGGTCCGCCGAGTTCTACCAGCGGGTCTTTGACGGAGAGATCGTGAGTATGGGTGACGGAAACGCTCCACCCTACATCAGGATCGCCAACACGTGGCTCATCATCAATGTCGGCGGCGGCCCAACGCCCGACAAACCAACCGTCACGCTCAGCACGCCGCCCGACCCCAATCATCTCAGCAGCTTCATGAACATCCGCGTCGCGGACATTCACGCGTGCTACAAGTTATGGAAGAGCCGGGGCGCGGAGTTTCTCACCGAACCGCTCGAGAAGTACGGCGAGACGCGCTGCTATATCCGCGATCCCGACGGCTACATCATCGAAATCGGGCAGAGCAAACCCGGATTCAAATACGGGTAGTCAGCGGCGAAAGAAGAGCGCGAGCACCGCAAGCATGACGGTGGCCCATGACGTCACGTTGATCCCGATTACCCACATGAATTTTTGATCGATCTGGGCAAAGCGCCCGTCAATCTGGGCAAATCGCCCGTCAGCTTGCGCGAACCGCGCATTCACGTCGGACCGAAGATCGGCAATTTCTGAGCGCAGCTCTCGACCGAGCCCATCGAGGCGCTCACCGAGGGTATCAAGGCGTCTGTCGAGCGAGTCGAAGCGGCCATCGATTCCATTCAAACGGTCGGCGATTTGGACGTTGACGCCCTCCATATGGGCGATCCGGGTCTCAAACGGTTGGGCGCTCACCTAGGCTCCTTTGGGCACGAGTATACCATCAATCCCACGAAGAAGGCGGCCCGGCAAGATGCGGCCTTTCGACTACGGCGCTGCGCGCCAACGCTCAGGGTGACAAGACTTTATCGTTCAAAGCTAAAGCTTTGCCCGCTAAAGTCGCGCGGCTTCGCTCGCGCTGAGCAGAGGCGAGAGCAGGTTGCGGAGGTGGGTGGGTTCGGCGAGGAAGGCGTCGTGGCCGTGATTGCTCTCGAGTTCGAGATAGCGCGCGTGCAAACGCTTTGCGGCGGCGCGAATCTCTTGTGGGCGAAAGAGCCAGTCGGATGAGATCCCGACGAACGTAAGATCGACGCCGGGCGGCGCCTCGCGCCCGCGCACGTCGAAACTGTCCATCGCGTGGGTGAGCAGCGTGTAGGTTTGGCCGTCCATGCGTTCGATGAACTGCGCGCCTTGATGATCGAGATAGCCCTCGACGTCGAACTGCGCGCGGCCCTTGCGATCGGCGTTGCGATCGTGCCGCGCGGCTAGAAGATCGTCGCTCTTATAGGTGAGCATCGCGATCTTTCGCGCCAGCGCGACGCCGCGCACGGGGTCGAGCGCAATCGCTTCCCGCTGCACCGCGTTGAGCGCGATGCCCATCGCGGTGTGGTGATCGCTCGCGCCGATGACGATGGCGTGTGCGACACGCTCGGGAGCATCCAAGGCCCACTGCAACGCCTGCATGCCCCCGAGTGAGCCGCCGACGACGACCGCGAGACGTGGAATCTCGAGGCGGTCGAAGACTTTGCGCTGCGCACGGACGATGTCGCGCACGGTGATTCTTTGTGATGGTCGCGTTGAGCCGTAGCAGCCGCCGAGGACGTTGATGCCGATGACGCACCAATGCCGCCGGTCGAACAGCGCGCCCTCGCCCACGATGTCGGGCCACCATTCGGCGACGCGGCTCGAGCCGGTGAGCGCGTGCGCGGCAAAGACGACGTTGCTGCCGTCGGATGCGGGATCGGCGCCGTCGATCGTGACGCGCTGCCGGACCGCGGGGAGGGTTTCCCCGCAGTCCAGTTCCAGCGCACCGATGTCGATGGTTTCTTCGGTCATCTCCTTCGACAAGCTCAGGATGACAGGGCTTGGGCGAGGTCGGCGATGATGTCGCGTTTATCCTCGATGCCGACCGAGAGACGAATCGTGGATTCATCGATGCCGCTCTGCAGACGCTCCTCCGGCGTGAGTTGCTGGTGCGTGGTGCTGGCGGGATGAATGACCAGCGACTTCGCGTCACCGACGTTGGCCA
>DATKPZ010000142.1:0-8059 GCA_035523815.1 Alphaproteobacteria bacterium | reverse complement strand
CGTGCGCGCCTGCCGTTCGCGCAGAAGAGGTAATCCCAAAGCCCGGCTTTCTCCCATGTCCTCGCGAAGGAACGATGCGTTCGCTAGTGTACATAATAGCCCTCCAATGACCAAGCAGCTCATCGTTTCCGCCGACGACTTTGGATTGTCGCGAGAAGTCAACGAGGCGGTGGAACGCGCGCATCGCGACGGCGTTCTGCGAGCCGCGAGTCTCATGGTCGCGGCACCGGCTGCGCAGGACGCGATTCGGCGGGCTCGCGCCCTTCCATCGCTGCGCGTGGGGCTCCACATCGTACTCGTCAACGGGCGTCCTGCGCTGCCGCCGCAGCAGGTTCGCGCCCTCGTCGACCGCGACGGAAATTTTCCGAGCGACCTCGTAGCCGCGGGCGTTCAATTCTTCTTTCGTCCCGGTGCGCGGCGCGCGCTCGAGGCGGAGATCCGCGCACAATTCGAAGGCTTTGCTCGCAGCGGCTTGCAGCTCGATCACGTCAACGCGCAAAATCACATGCACGTTCATCCCACGGTGCTCGGTCTCATCATGAAAGTAGGGCGCGACTACGGCATGCGTGCCGTCCGCATACCGAGCGAACCCGAAGGCGCCGCCTTTCTGCAGCCGTGGCTGCGCGCGATGCGCTGGCGCCTGCACCGCGCCGGGATCACGACCAACGATTGCGTGCTAGGAATTCGCGACTCGGGACACATGACTCGCGAACGCGTCCTCGAGTTGCTCGACTCGCTCCCGCCGGGCGTCTGTGAAATGTACTTCCACCCCGCGACCGGACCGTGGCCGGGTATCGACCCGCAGATCGCGGGCTATGATTTCGCGGGTGAACTCGCCGCGTTGCTCAGCCCGGACGTGCGCGCCAAGATCGACGCAATCGGTGCGCGGGCTCTGGCGTATTCCGACCTTGCCGCATGCTGATCGTCTGCCTCGCCGGCATCGCGTACTGCGCGATCGCGCTCGTCGCGATCGTACGCTTCGCACGGCGACCCATTCCCCGAGCGGGAGCGCGGCCCGGCGTGACGATACTCAAACCGATTCACGGACTCGAAGCCGAGCTCTTTGAAAACTTGTGCTCGTTTTGCGAGCAGGACTACGAAACGTTTGAGGTGATGTTCGGGGTCGCACGGGCCGATGATCCGGCCATCGGGGTGATCCGGCGCGTCATCGCGCGCTTCCCAAACCGCGACCTTTCGCTCGTCGTCGACGACGCGCCGTTCGTGGGGAACCCGAAGATCGCGAACCTGCAACACCTCTTCGCTCGCGCGAAATACGATCTGCTCGTTATCGCCGATGCCGATATGCGCGTCGACCCGCGCTATCTTTCGGCGATAAGCGCAACGTTGTCCGGCGAGGGCGTGGGCGCCGTCACCTGCTTGTATGCCGGCGATCCTCGGGGCGGACTTGCCTCGCAACTCGCGGCCCTCCAGCTCAACGATCAATTTGCGCCGTCCGTGCTCGTCGCCACGTTCGCCGGCGATCCGCGTTTTTGTCTCGGCTCCACGATGGCGGTGCGGCGCAGCGCTCTCGAGGCCATCGGGGGACTCGCTGCAATCGCGCCCTTTCTCGCCGATGACTACATGCTCGGGGCGCTGCTCACCGCACGCGGATATCGCGTCGTGCTCTCGCGATACGTCGTGCGCAATATTGTCGCGGAGCCGGGATTGCGCGCGCTCGTGAGCCACGAGCTTCGCTGGGCACGAACGATCCGCTCGGTGCAGACCGCCGGGTACGTTTTCTCGTTCGTGACGTTTCCATTGCCATTTGCGCTCGCGTGGGCGGCGTTCTCTCCGGGCGCGCTGCAATGGGGAACGCTGCTCGTGGTGCTGGCTCTACGCGTGAGCGTGCATGAGGCGATGCGCCGCGCGTTCGCGCTCGATCGATCGCCGGTATGGATGATTCCGCTTCGCGATTGCTTGGGTCTGGGAATCTGGGCGGCCGGACTCTTCGGAACGAGCGTTCGCTGGAAAGATCAGCGCCTCGACGCCCGCGAGCTACTGTGAGATAGCGGTGACTTCGGCCTGCGTCACCGCGCTCGCCTTATTGTTCCAAGCCGAGCGAATGTAGGTGACGACCGATGCGATGTCGGCGTTCGAGAGCGATTGACCCCACGCGGGCATCATGCCGTTGTACTCGGCTCCCTCGACGTTGCTCTTGCCGCTCAGCCCGTACTTGACGACGTGAATGACGACCGACGGGTCGCCGGTTACCAGCGGGTTTCCGCGCAAGGGCGGAAATGCTCCCTGCACGCCTTGGCCATTCGGCTGGTGGCAGCTCGCGCAGTTCTGCGCGTACAACTTGCCGCCGTCGTTCGCTGCCGCGCCGTCCTCGCTCACCGCCGAAGCCGTCGCCTGCGCGGCCGCGGACGGCCCGCTCGACGCCTGCGTGCTGCTCGTGCCTTTGGCGCACGCAGCGAGCATGCCCAGCAGAAGGAGCGCTGCCACACGGGTCGTTCGAGAGCGTTTCATTTGAGGGCGTTTCATTGGTGTGGCGTTAGCGCGACGAACTGAACACTCCTCGTGGCTGCCAGCGCCTCCAGGGCCGCCAGTGAATGTTGTGCGGGGCGCATCAGCACGACCGAACGGCCTTCGCGCTCCGAGCTCTCAACCGCGCGATCCAGCATGAACCGAATGTAGCCGCGCGCGGTTCGATCGTCGACGGTGACGTCGCGCTGCGCGAACGGAATGTCCACCGCGCTGAACTCGCCCGCATCGGCGTCACCGCGCTCGTCGAAGAACAGGAGCCCCGTTCCATCGAGCGACTGCACGAAACCCTCGCTGGAGCGCGACGCGATCCCGTCGAAGTTCCCGAAGCGCTTCCGTAGCCTCGCAAGTTGCGCTTGCGTCGGCGCACTTCCGACGTGAAGGAGAACCACGTCCCCGGCCTGCCGAGCGAGCTCCGCGACATCGGTTGCCTCCGCAGCCGAGGGATCGACGTCGAACGCGATCGGCACGTTCGTTCGAATGAACGCGGCGTCTTCCGAGGGGGCACTCCCGCAAAGTCCTACGACGATCGAAAGTTGCGGCGCGAGCCAGTGATCCGAAGCCAGCCGCGGGCGTTCGATGACCACATCATCGCGCGAGAAAAGATCATCGACCCGCGAGTCGGACGGATCGCGCAGAACGGCGTGAACGCTTGCGGCGACGCGCGGCTGCGCGCTTACGCGCGGCGGCGGCGCGGTTGCACGGCCGCTCTCGTATCCTCCGGCGATCGCCACAAGGGCTAAGGCGATGATCGCGAGCCAGAATGCTTGGGAACGCACACGCGCGAGCTCATCGCCCAAATCAGAGCGACTAACAGAAAATTGGCGACCAGCGAACTGCCGCCGTAGGAAATGAACGGCAGGGTAATGCCGGTGAGCGGAAAGAGTCCGATCACCCCGCCGATGATGATGAACACCTGAAATCCGAGCGTGGCGGCCATCCCCGCGCCGAGCAACTTCGCGTACAGGTCCGGTTGTTCGGTTGCGGTCGCAAACATGCGCCGCACCAGCACGACGAACACCCCGACGACGGCGAGCGCGCCAAGCAGGCCGAATTCCTCCGAGAATGCCGCGAACACGTAGTCGGTCGCGACGTCCGGAATGAACCCCGGATGCCCGAGGCGCAGGCCCGTCCCGAACAGGCCTCCCGCCGCGAGCCCGTAGTACGCTTGCGAGGACTGATACCCCGCACCCAGAGGATCGCTAAACGGATTGCGCCACACGGCGATGCGCGTCTGCACGTACGGGTAGTGATGGATCGCCCAAAACGCCGCCAGCGCGAAGATCGCGATGCCGCCGAGCACGATATCGGCGCGGCGGGTCGCCACGTAGAGGAGCGCGGCGAAAGTCGCGAGCAGCAGCGTCGCCATCCCAAGGTCGCGCTGCAGGACCAGAATCGCCATCGAGGCTCCCCACCCGATGAACAGCGGTCCGAGGTAGCGCAGGTTGGCGCGCACCGACCATGGCCGCGCCTGTGCGATCACGTCCGCGGTTTCACCGAGATACGCGGCGAGAAAGAACACGATGAAGAGTTTGATCAGTTCGATCGGCTCGTATTGAACGGGCCCGAGCTTGATCCACAGCCGCGCTCCGTTCACTTCTTGACCGAAGACGAGCAGCAACACGAAGAGCACGAGCGAGGCCACGACCCAGAGATACTTGTAGCTCGCAAAGCGACGGAAGCGCGTGAATGCGGGACCTGCGGCGATGACCAAGACCAGCGAGACCAACAGCCACCACTGCTGGCGTTGAGCGAGGTCCGGCGCAAGCCGCGCGACGAGCAAGAGACCTAGACCCGCAAGCAGCACGGCAAGCGCCGGCAACATATCGTCGCGCTGCGTGCGCGCGGGCTGCAACGCCACCCACGCGAGCGCGAGTACGGCGAGCAGTGCCAGAAGCCAGGGCGGTCCGATCGAGCCTGCCGGTGCGAGCGCAAGCATCACCGCGGTCGCCGCCAGCGCGACCAACATCGGGACGATGCGCCGGAAGAGCGTGATCAGCGCCTTATTGCGCCCACGCGGTCAAGAGTGCCAAAACGACCGTCAGCACGCTTATGCCGAGCGTGGCTCGCGCGCGGAGATTTGGCCGGTAGACGACGACCGGCACCTCGCGCGTTCCAAGTTCTTCGATTGCGCGATCGCTCTCGTCGAACCGCACGACCAGCAGGTGCTCGTTCTCGCCCGCGCGCTCCACGTGCGACACCAGCGCCCGACGATCCACGTCGCCGCGGACGCGATGCCCGAGTAAGATCATCACGTCGCCCGCATCGAAGGTTACGCTGGACACGGAGACATCGAGCGAGGGGCTCGTCCCGAGCGCGCGCCCGAGCAGCTCGTGCGTGGCTTCGCTCAGCCCATCATCGCCGGTAAGCACGCTCACCTCGCCGCGCTGCGCAAGATATGCGGCGGTCCCGCCGGTGTGAATCACGCACGCATACCCGCGCACGATCACCGCAATCGTGATCGAACAACCGGCGGTGACATAATCCGCGTGCGACGCGCTGCGTGAAAAGAGGTCGCCGTTGACGCGCGCCAGCGCGCCGAGCACGGCAGTCGGCGCAGCCGGCACGCGATCGACGGCACGCCGGAAGCGCTCGGTTCGCAGGCGCCGCTCGCATTCGGCGCGCAGGCGTTCGAGCGTCGCCTGCGCGGCGGCGGTTCCGTCAACCGTGCCAAACCCGCGTGCGACCGCAAAGAGCCACGAGCGGGGCCCAAGCTGCAGCGAAAGACAAGATGCGCGATCGCCGCGTATCGCTACGTCCACGTTACGTCCACGGTTCCAAATGCTCCACGATCAGCCGAGTCGTCCCGACGTCGATTTCGTCGCCTTCGCGCGTTTCGATCGCGCTGCGCAAGCGGCGGCCGTTGAGGAACGTCCCGTTGCTGCTTTCGAGATCGCGTACGAAAACGACTCCGCCTTGGGATTCGAGGCGCGCGTGCTTGCGGCTCACCTCGACGTCGGCCAGCGACAATTCACAGCTACGGTCCCGCCCAATGCTGAGCGGACAAAGGCCCTCGAAGACCCGCTCGCGGCCGAGTTCGATCACCCGCAACACGGCCTTGACCGGGACCAGCCCGGCGATCTCCGCCGCGTTGCCGCCGCGCGGGCGCGCCGCGACCAGCGCGGCCGCCGCCAGCATGGCGGTTATCTCCAGCGAGCCGATGCGCATCTGCGCGACAAAACTCACTCCCGTGCCTCCAGGCGCATCTGCGTGTTTCCGAAGGTCAGCACGTCGCCCGAGACGACGCGGCGCTTCCCGGTTATGCGCTCGCCGTTCACGAAGGTCCCGTTGGTGGAACCGAGATCCTCGACGTCGACCGAGTCGCTCGCGATCTCCAGCGTTGCGTGGTTTCGCGAAACGCTGGGATCGACCAGAAAGATATCGCTCTCTTCACTGCGGCCGATGGTTGCGGATTTGTCGATGAAATACACGCCGTATGCCGGCACGCCTTTCATCATGCGCAGATGGAAACGCTTGGGCGGAGTTAGGGCCGGGGCATTGGGGATCGAGATCGTCACGTCGCTCGCCACGGCAACGTCGGCGAGCCCGGGCGGAATGCTTTCACGCGAGACCATCTCGACGTTCGGACCACCGTCGAAAAAGTAGACGCCTACGCGCGCGGCCATGTCGCGCAAGAGTTCGGCCCATTCGCGTTCGAGATAGGCGCGGTGTTCGGCCAAACGGGCGAAGTCGTCGGGGCTGACATAGACCAAATATAAACCCGGGGCCAACATATGCCCATCGTCGCCGCGCGTTCGTGCTTCCATGGTCGTGACGAGCTTGCGCGCGATCTGAGCCGGCTCCAGATCGCTCGGAAACGTCTTGGCAAACGTACGCTCGATAAAGGCGGCGCACGCCTGCTCGATTCGTGCAAACCAACTCATTGCGTTGCGGGGTTACCGGTGCTCCAGTCTTGCGATAAAAAATCCGTCACGGCCATCCAACCCGGGGGGAACAAGCACGTCGCCCTCCTCCGTTATGAACGGTTCGAACGCCGCGGGAATCAATCCGCGCTCAAAATTCGCCTTGCTCCGAAACCACTCGATCACTTCGACCGTCTCGCGCGGATCGGTCGAACACACCGCGTACACGAGGGCACCCGCCTCGTGGATCGATGGAGCAAGCGCCTCGAGCAAAGCCCGCTGCGTAAGGGCTAGCCGTTCGCCGTCGCCCGGCTGCTTCTTCCATCGGGCCTCGGGGTGACGGCCCACGACGCCGACGCCGGAACAGGGGGCGTCGATCAGGACCCGGTCGAAGCGCTGCTCCCGCTCGAGCAGCGGGCCCGTCGCGTCCCCAATGACGATCCCCGCCGCCACGCCGGCCGCCTCCAGCCGCGCCTCGAGCACGCCGGCCTTGCGTGCCTCCCGCTCGATGCACAGCAGCGTGCCCTGGCCCGCCATCCGCCCGCCGATCTGCAGCGCCTTGTTGCCGCGGCCGCTGCAGACGTCGAGAATCGCCTCCTCGGGCTGGGGATTGAGCACCGCGACCGGCATCGCCGAGCTCTCGGATTGAATCCACCACCCGCCGCCGGCTTTCGCCTCGAGTGCACGTACCGCGGCCGGGTCATCGATCAGCAGCGACTCGGAAACGAAGGCGGAGGGGGTCGCGCCGATGTGCTCGCCGGCGAACCGGTCCGCGACCTGAAGCAGGGTCGTGCGCAGGGCGTTGATCGTCACCGCCGAGCGTGCGGGCTCGTTCACCGCCGAACAGATCGCCTCGACGCGCTCGCCGAAGACGCCGCGCCATTGGCGCACGAGCCAGGTGGGCAGCGAATAGCGCACGCCCAAGTATTCCTCGTCGCTGCCGAAGCGCTCGCGCGTCGGGCCTTGCGGACTCTCACGCAGGAACGAACGCAACACGGCGTTGACCAAATTCGCGACGCCGCGATGGCCGTAGCGCTTGGCTAGATTGACGAACTCGAAGACGGTCGCGTGCGTATCGGCGCGCGTGTACACCAGTTCGAACACCGCAAGGCGCAAGATCTCCGCAATGACCGGCGGCAGTTCCGCGCGCCGCTCGCCGATGAACGGCTCGAGATACCAGTCGAGCGCGCGGCGCATTTTGATCGAACCGTACGCGAGTTCGGTTGCAAAGGCTCGATCCCGCGGGTCGAGGCTCGCTTTGCGCGCGCGATAGTCGAGAGCTTCTTGCGCGCCGCGCTCCGTGCCGCCGCCGGGCGCGACGAACACGTCACGGACGGTTTGAAGCGCGACCTCGCGCGCGTTCATGCGCCCGCGCGATCTTTGCGCGAGCGTTCGTACGTCTCGCCGTTCATCCGTCCACGGTTCGGCGCGATCAGCTCATCGATCACCACGCGCCCCTCGTCGACGTGCGCGCGCAGAAGCTTCACGCTCTCGCCGTCGATGACGGCGCGGGCGCCGGGCGCCGGTGAAAACGCGCGCACCGCGTTGACGATGCGCTCGGGGGGCCACGACCAGTCGATGAGCAGATCGTCTTTGCGAATCGGGCGCGTCGCGCTCGGCTCGCCGGTCTGCGGGTGCCGTGGCAGCGGGCCGCGCTGCGCGAGATCGATGGCGTCGCCGAGCAAGTCGCCGCCGAAGAGCGCCAGGCGATC
>DATKPZ010000141.1:0-3874 GCA_035523815.1 Alphaproteobacteria bacterium | reverse complement strand
CGCCGCTCGATGTGCCCGGTTTCGTGGCCGATGACACCGGCGAATTCGTCGTCCGACTGGACGAAGTCGATCAAGCCCTCGTCGATATAGATATAGCCGCCCAGTGTCGCAAACGAGTTGACCTCGGTATCCTTGATGACCTTGATGTTGTAAGGAACGTCTTTACGCTCGACTTGCTTCCAGTCGTTGCTCGCGATTTTTTGCACGTAGGCGTTGAGCAGCGGATCGGTTTCGACCACGCTGGTGTCGACGATCTCCTCGTCTTCCTGGCGTCCCATTTCGACTTCGGTTTGGGTCGATGTCGCGCGCACAGGTGCCGGGCATATGGCACCAATGAGCAGCAACATGATCGAAAAGGCAGCGATGCGGCGGAGCATAGGCGTGACGTCCTTTACCGGTAGGCTTCATCAATGGTACGGCGAGTACACCCCTGGTACAACGGGCGCCGGGGCCCGCCCGTTACGAGTGTGTACGATGTGTGTATAACCGGAAGAACTTGCGAGTCCCTGTGGATTCGCGGAGGGCCGCCCCCGGCGGGCCTTTGAAACGGAGGCCAATGTCCTTGATTCGCGGGCGAGGCCTGGGCCTCGAAGTCCATCTCGCCGGTTGGGATTTCGACGCGGCGGTCGCCGAATTGACTGCTCGCCTTGGCGAGCGGGCCGATTTCTATCGGGGCACCGCGGCGCGGGTGGTCTTGGGCGGAACCCCCTTGACCGACGAGCAGCTCGAGCAGCTCCGCACGGTGCTTGGCGGGGCCGGGATCGAGCTTCGCGGGGTCGAGAGCTCGCCCGACGGCGAGGAGTTGGCGCGGCGGCGCGCCCTGCGCCCCAAGCGCGAACTCAAGCTCTCCGATGCCGCGCGGTCGCTCGTAGCCGACTTCGACGGAGCGCGCGCCGATATCGCCGAGCGGCGTAAACGCGGTGAGACGAGCGTGCGGCGCGCCAACGCGAGCGCCGCTGCGGCCGCGACGGGTTCGGCGTTGCAAGTCGCACCCGCGCCGCCCGGAACGCTGTATCACGTCGGCACCCTGCGCGGTGGGCAAGCCTTGCACCATGCTGGGAACATCGTCGTCGTCGGCGACGTCAATCCGGGAACCGAACTCGTCGCAACCGGAGACATCGTCGTGTTCGGACGCTTGCTCGGTGTTGCGCACGCCGGTGCGCAAGGCGATAGCGAAGCGAAAGTCTATGCGTTACAGTTGCACGCAACGCAATTGCGTATCGCCAGCGTCATCGCCGTCGACGAGGAGCATGCACGCAGCGCGTCGGAACCGGAGGTAGCGTTCGTGCGCGACGGGCGGATCGCGATCGCACCATTTTCCAAGGCAGCGGAGGTAGCCGGATAACATGTCAGGACGTCGCATCGTCGTCACGTCGGGCAAGGGTGGCGTCGGCAAGACCACGACCACAGCGAATCTCGGTGCCGCCCTCGCGAAACGCGGATCGCGCGTCGTGCTGGTCGACGCGGATATCGGTTTGCGTAATCTCGATCTCGTGCTCGGACTCGAGAAGCGTATCGTCTTCGACTTGGTCGAGGTCGTCGAGGGGCGCTGCCAACTCCGCCAGGCGCTGATCAAAGACAAGCGCTTCGAATCGCTCTCCATTCTTCCAGCCGCGCAAACGCGCGACAAGGACGCGATCACCGAGTCGCAGTTCGAATCGTTGATCGCGCAGGCGGCGCAAAACGCCGACTACGTGCTGATCGATTGTCCGGCCGGCATCGAGGGCGGGTTTCGAAACGCCGTGGCCGGAGCGAAGGAAGCGATCGTCGTCACGACGCCCGAGGTCAGCGCAATCCGCGACGCGGATCGCGTGGTCGGGAAGCTCAACGAGCGCTCGCTGCCGATCCGGCTGATCGTCAACCGCTTGCGCCCTGAGATGGTGCGCACGGGTGACATGCTCTCGGTCGAGGACGTGTGCGAGATTCTCGCCATCGAGCTCCTGGGCATCGTGCCGGATGATCCCGAGGTCATCGACACGACCAACCGCGGCGAGCCGATCGTGCTCGATCCGGCCGCGCGGCTCGGCGTCATCTACGACAAGATCGCGCGGCGTCTCGACGGCGAGGTGGTGCCCTTCACGACGTTCGACGCGCAAGGCTTCTTCGGCAAACTCCTCGGCGCACTCAAGGCGGGATAATCATGCACCAACCGATTCCTGAAATCGTGAACGCACCGGCGCCCAAGCTGGGGCGCGCAATCGTCGTCACCTCGGGGAAGGGCGGCGTGGGCAAGACGACCACCACCGCCAATCTGGGCACGGCGCTGGCACAACGCGGTGCGCGGGTCGCCTTGATCGATGCCGACGTCGGCTTGCGCAACCTCGACATCGTCCTTGGTCTCGAGAGCCGCGTGAAATACCACTTGCTCGACGTGCTCGAAGATAAGGTGACGCTCGACGACGCGCTGGTGGCCGACAAGCACAGCGAGACGCTGGTCCTTCTAGCTGCGGCGCAGTCGCGCGAAAAGGACGAGGTCGACACCGAGAAGATGCGCGCGCTGATCCAAGGCCTGCGCGAGCGCTTCGACTACGTGCTGATCGACTGTCCGGCCGGCATCGAACTCGGTTTCAAAAACGCGATCGTCGGCGCCGACGAAGCGATCGTGGTGTGCACGCCCGAAGTCTCGGCGGTGCGCGACGTCGATCGCGTGGTTGGCTTGCTGGGCAACCGCTTCAAGCCGCAGCTGATCATCAATCGTCTTCGCCCGCTACTGGTAAAGAAGGGCAAGATGCTCTCGGTCGAAGATGTCAATGCGATCCTGCGGCTTCCGCTGCTGGGCGTCATTGCCGACGAACCGGAGATCATCATTACCACCAACCGAGGCGAACCGATTGCGCTGCGCCACGAAGGCGAAACGGCGAGCGCATATCATGCGATCGCGGCACGCATTGCGGGCGAAGACGTCCCGGCTCCCTCTCCCGAGCTCAAAGAGTCGTTCATGGAACGGCTCGGCTCAATCTTCGGAGGGAAGCGCGCATGATCGATTGGGTCAAGAAGATGTTCGGCGGTCCGACGTCGAGTTCGACCGCCAAAGAGCGGCTGCGCCTCGTGCTGATGACCGATCATCTGGCGCTCGCGCCCGACATCATCGAGAACATGAAGCGCGATCTGGTCGACGTGATCTCGCGCTACGTCGAAGTGGATCGCGATAAAGTCGAGGTCAATTTCGAGCGGGAAGATCGGGCGCTCGCGATGCTGGCGAACATTCCGATCGTTTCGGTGAATCGCCCGGCCGCGCCGCCGCCTCCTCCGCCGCAGTCTGGCCCGCCGCCGCGGCGTCGCCGGCGCAAGAAGCCGCCGGCGCAGAGCCCGGCGACCGCGCTCTGATCGCTCGAGCGGAATGGCGGTTCTTTCCCTTGGTATAGATTCCCGGCGCTATCTTCGGAACTTCAACTGGCCGCTCGCGATCGCGCCGCTGCTCATCGCGATTCTCGGCGTGCTCTGTATTCAGTCGGCCGACTTGCACGACCCGGACGCGAGCGGCGAATACAAAAAGCAGTTTCTCTACATCCTGCTCGGCCTGCCGCTGATGGTCGGCTTCTCGCTGATCGACTATCGCAATTGGCGACGCTGGGCGCCCGGTCTGTACGTTTTCAACCTCTTGCTGCTTGGGTTCATTCTACGCGGGGGGCACTCGGCGCTCGGAGCCCAGCGCTGGATTTCGCTTGGGCCGCTGGGAACATTCCAACCGTCCGAGCCGGCCAAGCTGGTGCTTGCCATTTCGATCGCATATGTGCTCTGCCGTCATACCTACGACCGCATTCAAGACTTGTGGAAGCCGCTGCTCACCGCGGCGATTCCCGCACTCTTGATTCTCAAGCAGCCGGATCTTGGCACCTCGCTCGTCATCGGCGCGATTTTGACCGTGCAGCTC
>DATKPZ010000140.1:0-5508 GCA_035523815.1 Alphaproteobacteria bacterium | reverse complement strand
GGCAAGCCTCGGACGAAGGAAGGCCCGCATTTCTACCGCCACGAGCAGGTCGGCGCCGAGATGGCGGTCGCCATGCTGCGGCGGCTGCGCTTTGCGAACGAGACGGTCGAGACCGTCGAGCACCTGATCCGTCAGCACATGTACGTTCAGGACCCCGAACTGAGCGACGCGGCGATCCGCCGCTTTATCCGCCGCATCGGGCCGGAGCACTTGCGGCGTCAGTTTGCCGTGCGCCACGCCGACATCGCGGGGTCGGGTTTGCCCAAGCGCGACGATTCGAACGAGCGCTTTGAAGCGCGGGTCTGGGAGGAAGTAGAACGCAAGCCCGCGTTCTCGGTCGCCGACCTTGCAATCGGCGGCGACGACGTCATTGCCGCGATGATACGCCACGGTTTGGCGCCCAGCGGATTTCACGGCGACGCGCGCGTCGGCGCAGCGCTGCACTGGCTTTTCGAGCAGGTCACGGAGCGCCCCGAGGGTAACGAGCGCGAAGTTCTCCTCACGCTACTGGACGGCTATCTCGCCGTTCTTGACAGAGCCATCGGTTGAGTCGGATTATCGCCCTCGTAAATCAAAAAGGCGGCGTCGGCAAGAGCACGACAGCCGTTAATCTCGGTGCTGCGCTTGCCGTTGAAGGCCGGCGCGTTCTTGTCGTGGATTGCGATCCGCAAGGCAACACGACGACCGGATTCGGCGTCGACAAACACGGTATGCAGCGCGACATCTACAACGTGTTGCTGCAAGAAGCAAGCATCGACGACGTCGCGGTGCCGACCGAGATCGAGACGCTCACGCTCGTGCCTGCAACGATCAATCTCGCCGGCGCCGAAATCGAACTCGTCTCGGCGCTCTCGCGCGAAACGCGCTTGCGCCAAGCGATCCTTCCGATCGCCTCGCGCTACGATTTCGTGCTGATCGACTGCCCGCCGTCGCTCGGGCTCCTGACGATCAACGCGCTTACCGCCGCCGAAGAAGCGATCATCCCCGTGCAGGCCGAGTACTACGCGCTCGAGGGTCTCTCGCAACTCACCGCGGTCGTGCGGCGCGTTCGCGAAGCACTGAATCCGTCGCTCCACGTGAGCGGCGTGCTCGTAACGATGTTCGACGGCCGCACGCGTCTTGCGATGGAAGTGCTGGACGAACTCGAAAAGTTCTTTCCGCAGCAGATGTTCAAGACGCAGATCCCGCGCAACATTCGTCTCTCCGAAGCGCCTTCGTTCGGCAAACCGGTCATTCTCTTCGACGTCAAGAGCCGCGGGGCGCAGGCGTACATCTCGCTTGCGAAAGAGCTGCTCGGAGCGCACGCGTCCGTATGACGCAACCCAAACGCGGACTCGGGAAGGGACTCGGCGCGCTGCTCGGCGACGCGCCGCTGCCGACCTCGCCCGCAGCAAACGACGCGCTGCGCGAAATTCCGGTTGCGCGCATCACCCCCAACCCGTTTCAGCCGCGCAAGCATTTCGACGAGAGTGCGATGGATGATCTGCGCGCGTCCATCTCCGAATACGGCGTGCTCGTGCCGATCATCGTGCGCAGGCGCGGCGAGAATTTCGAACTGGTGGCGGGCGAACGGCGCTGGCGCGCGTGCGCGACCTTGCAACGCCCGACGATTCCCGCGATCGTGCGCGAATCCGACGATCGCGATTCGCTCGAAGTCGCGATCATCGAAAACCTGCAACGCGAGAACCTCAATCCGATCGAAGAAGCAGCCGGCTTTTCGAGCTTGATGGACGAGTATGGGTTCACCCAGGAAGATCTCGCCGCGCGTTTGGGACGCAGCCGCCCGGCCGTCGCCAATGCGCTGCGCCTGCTGGCGCTTCCCGACGCGATCAAGGCGATGCTGGTCGACGGACGCCTGACGGCGGGGCATGGGCGGGCGCTGCTCGCGGCACCGGCGAGCGACCGGCTCAAACTGGCGCAGCGCGCCGCGAACGACGGCCTTTCCGTTCGGGCCTTGGAAAAAATGACCGGCGCAGTCAAAACCCCGGCCGCCGGGCGCGCACGCGAACTCTCTCCCGACGAAGCCGATTTCGAGTCGCGCTTACGCGAGCGATACGGCACGCACGTTGCGCTGGTGCGCGGCGGCAAGGGCGGCAAAATCGAGTTCCGCTTCGCGAACGAGAACGAACTCTTGCGCCTTTCGGACCTCTTGCTCGAGCCATGATTCCGTTCACCCGCATCATGACGATCGTGATGTTCGGCGCGCTGTGTTTCGTGCTGATCGTGCCGATCGCGCTGCAACGCCACAACATGCTGATTGCGATCGGCATTCCGGTGGCGTTCGCGCTGTATCTCGTTGCAAATATCGTGCTATGGCGACGGATGAAGCAGCGCTCCTAACGCGCACGCGTCGCGCCGAGCGCCTGCGCGGCATCTACGTGATCGTCAACGAAGATGCGCGCGCGGTCGAAATCGGTCGCGCGGCGCTGGAAGGGGGCGTGAAAGTCCTGCAATATCGCGCGAAAGGCGGCGTGAACATCGGACATTTGCAGCTGCTGCGCCAGCACACGCTCGCGCACGGCGCGCTGTTGATCGTCA
Source organism: Alphaproteobacteria bacterium (assembly GCA_035523815.1). Lineage (GTDB taxonomy): Bacteria > Vulcanimicrobiota > Vulcanimicrobiia > Vulcanimicrobiales > Vulcanimicrobiaceae > Aquilonibacter. Next base: position 2,970 of record DATKPZ010000140.1, on the reverse strand, counting down.
ACGACGACTGGCGCGCAGCGTTGAAATTTGCGTGCGACGGCGTTCACCTCGGCCCGGACGACGACGGATTCACCGTGGTGGCGCCGGTTCGCGAAGCCCTCGGGGACCGTCTGATCGGTCTCTCGTGCGGGACCGCCGACGAAGTCCGCTACGCCAACGCGCAAGACGTCGATTACGTCGGGATCGGTCCCGTCTACGCGACCGTATCGAAGGATGACGCGGGGCCGCCGCTCGGCCTCGAAGAGTTGCGCGCGATCGCCGCGGAGAGCTGGTCTCCGGTGGCGGCCATCGGCGGGATCGGCCTCGAGCGGATCGATGCGGTCCGCGCGACCGGCGTGAGCATGGCGGCGGTGATTTCGGCGGTTTCGAGCGCGGCCGACCCGCGGGCGACGGCGCGCGCGCTCGTGGAGGCGTGGCATGCCGGCGGCGCCTGACTTCCACGGGACCTTCGCCGTGCTCAAGGGGCTGCTGCTTCCCTACGCGCCGCGTTTGCATCCGGCGCAAGATAGCGACACGTTTTACATGCTCGACGGCGAGTACGTGTCGGATTTCAAGCGGGCGATGCCCTTCGGCGGCGTGCAAATCCGGCGCGCGTACGTCACCTTCCATCTGTTGCCGATCTACTCGCATCCCGAACTCCTGGGCAGTGTGAGCGATGCGCTCAAGAAGCGCGTGCAGGGCCGCTCGTCGTTTAATTTCGTGCGTCCCGAGCGCGAGCTGCTGGTGGAACTCTCGGCGTTGGTTGACGCGGGATTCGAGTTGTACGAGCGTCTCGGATGGGTGAAGTAACGGTCCTGTCGATCGGCACGACCCATCCGTGGAACATTGCCGGCGTCGGGCTCGATCTGCGCATCGGCGCCGAGCTCGGCGTACGCGTCTTCACAGTCGTGGCGGCGGTCAGCGCGCAGGATGCACAGGGCGTGCGCCTGCAGACCATAAACGGCGAAACGCTGCGCGCGCAGCTGGATACGATTCCGTGGGATCGTGTTCGGGCGGTGAGGGTGGGAGCGGTCACGTCGCCGGAAACGGCCTACGTCATCGCGGACGCGCTCTCGGTGCAGGCGCTTCCTGTGGTGATCGACCCGGTTTTTGCGTCGAGCACCGGCGGGACGTTCGCCGGGCCGGGGACGATCGATGCGTTCCGCGACGCGCTGCTGCCCACCCGTGGTGCGATCATCACGCCGAACCTGGACGAAGCGATGAAACTTGTACGCTCGCATTCCGAGATCACGAGCGTGGAACAGGCCGCCACGGCCGCGACCATGCTGCGGGAACTGGGCGCCGCCGCCGTCTTGGTCAAGGGCGGGCATCTCCCCGGCGAGCCCGTCGACGTCCTCGTCGACGGTGACGGGACCGAACTCTTTTCCGGCAAGCGCATCGCCGGCGAGATGCGCGGAACCGGCTGCACGCTTGCGATGGCGCTGGCCTGCGCGCTCGCACGCGGCGACGATTTGCGCGATGCGGTGCGCTTCGCGCGAGGTTTCGTGCGTGAGAAAATCGCACAAGCCAACCTATGACCACCACCGTCACGAAGCCACGCGTGATGTCGGGCATGCGTCCGACCGGCGGACTCCATCTCGGCCACCTCGTCGGCGTGCTCACGCAGTGGGCCAACTATTGCGACACGGCAGATGCGTACTTCGAGATTGCGGACCTGCACGCGTACACGACCGGCTACGAAGATCCCCAAGCGATTCGCGATGCGCGTAACGAGATGGTCGCGGTATGGCTCGCGGCCGGCGTCGACCCGAACAAGGCGACGATCTATCTGCAGTCGGCGGTGCCCGAGATCGCGGAGCTCTATACGTTGCTCTCGATGATCACCCCGATCTCGTGGCTCGAGCGCGTGCCGACCTTCAAAGGGCAGATCGAGGCGCTGGGCGCGCAGATCGCGACCGCGGGATTCTTGGGCTACCCCCTTTTGCAGTTGTGCGACGTGGCGATCGTGCGCGGCGAACGCGTGCCGGTCGGACGCGACCAGGTGGCGCATCTGGAACTCGGCCGCGAAGTGGTGCGGCGCTTCAATTATCTCTACGGCGACGGCGCCGAGATTTTGGTCGAGCCGCATCCGACGCTGACCGAGTTTGCCGAAGTCCCCGGAACCGACGGACGCAAGATGTCCAAGTCGTACGACAACGCGATCCTGATCGCCGACGACGACGAAATCACGACGAAAAAAGTTCGCTCGATGGTCACCGACCCGCAGAAGGTTCGACGAGGCGATCCGGGGCGGCCGGAAGTTTGTCCGGTCTTCGCGCTGTGGAAGTTCGTGAATCCGCTCAAGCTCGACGGCATCGCTGCGGAATGCCGGTCGGGTGCGCTCGGCTGCGTGGCCGATAAGAGCGATTTCGCCGACCAGCTCAATGAATATTTGCGTCCGGTGCGCGAGCGTCTGGCGATGTACCGGGCCGAGCCGGCTCGAGTCGAACGCATCATCGAAGAGGGGACCGCGCGTACGCGGGAGGTCGCGGCGGTCGTGCTCGGCGATGTGAAACGCGCGATGCGCCTGACCTAACGCGTGAGGCCCGGCGCTTACTCACGCCGGGCCTCGATGATAGGGTGTGCTTTCTTCGTGTACCCCAATAATCATACCGCGGGCCGGGTTGGCCTAAACCTTGGGCCTCGCGGCGCGCACACCCGTAGCAAGCGAACGCTCCGGTTGGTTACCGCGCGACGTGCCAGTCGTCGATGACGTACTGCGCGCCGCTCGAGGTTACCGTGAGGGTTCCGTCACCGAAACAGTCGACGGCGAACGTCGCTATTTGCCCGCTGCTGCCGGAGATTGTGCCGGTGATGAAGTTCGAATTCGCCGGCGACACGCTGGAGTTGGTGGCCACGTTGAGCGTGTTGCCGTTTGCTAGCGTCGCATTCGTCACGACGAGATTAGTCAGCTCACCGTGCAGGTAGGTAGCGCTCACCGGGATCGAGTACGCGCCTTGCGACGTCCCGCCGGCAAGCGTAAACTCGGGC
>DATKPZ010000139.1:0-31192 GCA_035523815.1 Alphaproteobacteria bacterium | reverse complement strand
CTTGGCTCAGTCGGAGACCAGGCTCAGCGTCGCGGGATCGACCTGATACTGTCCCGGCGCGACTTCGTCGTTCGGATAGGCGCAGATCTCGCTGCCGTCCGGGCCGAAGATGTCGACGAGATTGGGCTGATTGCAGTCGGTCTGCTGCAGGCCGTAGTTCGCGAGCAGTTGCTCACCCGGCGACGACTGCGCTACTTGGTAGTAGCCTGCGTCGTTATTGAAGGCGATTCCGAGCGAGAACGCGCCCCAGAAGCCGCCGCCCCAGTAGGCCGGCGAGGCGACCCACGCGCGTCCGCCGTTCCATCCCCACGGACGAACGTCGACTCGGGCGACCTCCCGTCCCTCGGAATAGCGCACCGGTTGGCGTGCCTCGTAGCGCGGCATCGGCTGGGTGTAACGCGATGGTTGCTGATACGAACGCGACGGTTGCTGGTACGAGCGCGACGGTTGCTGGTACGAGCGCGACGGTTGCTGATACGAGCGCGATGGTTGCTGGTACGAGCGCGATGGTTGCTGGTACGAGCGCGACGGTTGCTGATACGAGCGCGACGACTGCGCCGAACGCGCGGGAGCGGCCGGGCGTGAAGACGTGTGGTCATTGTGCGGGTCGGCGAACGCCGCCGCCGGGAGCGCGGCGAGGAGACAAGCGATGACCGGGATTTGGAGTTTCATGATGGCATCAATGTACGTCCCGCAGTTGATACGCAGCGGCTGCGCGCTTGAGAGTAGCCTGCATGTTAGATGAAGGCGCGCTTAGAGCAAGCGGGCAACGCGCCGCATACGCCGAGGGCACCAAGACTACGAATATAGTCAACCGCCATACGTCTTATCCGATTAGCGCAAACTGCGAAGGTGTTGACCGCCCGCGAAGAAGCCTGGGCGTACGGTATTCACCGACGAAAGGGGAAGAACCATGAACGGCGTTTTTCGTTCTCTTCCGATTCTGGCGACGGTCATCGCTGCTGCGCTCTCCCTCTCCGCGAGCGCGGCCCCGAATCCGATCGCTATCCAACAATGCTTCATCACCGTTCCCAAGCACATGAGCCACAAGGCCAGCGGGACGCAGATCGTCTACGTCAACCAAGGGCACATGACTGCAAGCAAGATCGTTTTTGCCGTCGGGTATCGCAACGCGGACGGTAAGTTTCTCCGCCGAGTGACCGATGTCGGCTCGTTTGCGCCGGGCGCGACGGTCGATCATCACTTCAGTCTCTACAACGACGTAACGTACGGCGGGAAAACCACGACCGTGTGTCAAGCCATCTCCGTCACCTTTGCCAACGGCCACGTTTGGCACATGTAACCAGCTAGGGTAGCTCGAACACCGGCGCCATGCGAATTCTCGTCGTAGGCGCCGGTGCAACCGGCGGCCTCTTTGGTGGACTCCTCGCGCACGCCGGTCGCGACGTTACCTTTCTGGTCCGCGCGGCGCGTGCCGCGCAACTCCGCGAGGGTGGACTGCAGATTCGCGGTCCGCGAGGCGACGTTACCGTTGCGCCGCAGATCGCCCAAGCCGAAACGATTGCCTCCGCGTACGACGTGGTTCTCCTGGGATTGAAGGCGTACGCGTTAGCATCGGCGATCGAGGATTTTGCGCCGGCGGTCGGGCCGCAAACGCTGATCCTGCCGATGCTCAACGGGATGCGTCATCTCGACGTGCTCGCCCAGCGCTTCGGGAAGGAGCACGTGCTCGGCGGGGTCTGCATCGTCGCCAGCACGCTCGACAGCGAAGGACGCATCCTTCAGCTGAACGAGGCCCAGCAACTGATCTACGGTACGCAAAGCGGCGAGCGGACGCCGCGCGTGGTCGCACTCGACCAAACGCTGCAAGGGGCCGGCTTCACCGCAACGCTCTCCGACCACATCATTCACGACATGTGGGAGAAGTGGGTCTTTCTCGCTTCGTTGGCCGCAAGCACGACGCTGCTGGGCGGCTCGGTCGGTTCGATCGTCGCGGCCGGCGGAGAGCCGGTGATTGCACGGATTTTCGATGAATGCGCGTCGGTAGCGCGCGCCTCCGGCAACCCGCCGCGCGACGCGTTTCTCAAGACCCTGCGCCCGCGGCTAACCGAGGCCGGCCTGCCGCTCACCGCTTCGATGTATCGCGACATGCAGGCAGGCAGCCGCGTCGAAGCCGATCATATCCTGGGCGACCTGCTCGCCCGTGCGCGTGCGTTCGACCTTCCCGCTCCGCTGCTCGAAGCGGCGTACGTCCACTTGAACGTTTATCAGCGCGGCCTCATCCAACATTCGTGAAGCGAGCGCACTTTCTACTCTCGGGAGCGAGCGCGCTCGCGTTTCCGCTGCGCGCGGGCGCGGATGGGATCCCCGATGCAAAAGTGATTGCCGCGCAGGTGCGCGCGGAGTTTCTGCACGCGTGGAACGGCTATAAGCAGTTCGCGTGGGGATTCGACGAGGTCAAACCGGTAAGCGGCACGGCGAGCGACTTCTTTATCCGCGGCCACTCCTTTGGACTTTCGATCATCGAGGCGCTCGACACGCTCTACGTCATGGAACTCGACGACGAATTGCAAGCCTGCGTCCGCTGGCTGCAGTCGCATCTCAATTTCGACGTCGACGGCACCGTGCAAATGTTCGAAGCGGTGATCCGCATGGTCGCGGGCTTGCTCGCCGGCTATTACGCGACCGGCGAGCGATTCATGCTCGACGGGGCGCGCGATCTCGCAGACCGTCTGCTGGTCTGCTTTACCAAGTCTCCCTCGGGTGCGCCGTACCGCTTCTCGAACCTGCGCACGGGAGCGGTCAGCGACCCGAAGAGCAACCTCGCCGAAATCGGCTCCAACATTCTCGAATTCGGCGATCTCTCACGCTTGACCGGCGATCCGAAATACCTGCAGGCGTCGATGCGCGCATACGAAGCGGTGATTGCCAAGCGCTCGACCCTCGATCTGCTCGCGACGAATTTCGACGTGGAAACGGGCTCCTTCACGGATCCGATCGACGTCGCGCCCGATGAACCGGCCGATTCATTCTACGAGTATCTCTGGGGTGGTTGGCAGATGCTCGGGATCGCTCAGTCGCGCGACTGGTACCACCTCCTCACGGGCGCCCTGCTCAAGTACAAAGTACTTCGGGTGGACGGACGCTTGTGGTTCCGGCAAGTCGACTATCTTACCGGCAGCCCGGCGGGCGACACGCAGATCACCGAGCTCTCGGCTTTTTACGCCGAACTCGTGGCCAAGGGCGGCGATCGTGCGATCGGGGAGGCGTTCTACGATTCCTGGACCGACGTCCTCAACCGCTACACGTTGATCCCCGAGATCATCGACTACGAAACGCTCGACGCCGTTGACGCCGCATATCGCTTGCGTCCCGAATATGCGAACTCTGCTTTCGATCTGTGGTTTCTCACGCACGACGAAAAGTATCGTCAAACGGCGTATCAGTACTTCACGGCGCTGCGCGCGAATTGCCGCGTGACCAACGGCTACACCACCTTACTCGACGTGCGGCCCTTTCCGATGATTCCTGACGACCTGTTTCCGGCCTACGCCTTTTCGGAAAACTTCAAATATCTCTACCTGATGTTTGCCGATTCTCCGCGATTCGACGAAGCACACTATTACCTCAACACCGAAGGCAAGGTGCTGCGCGGACTTCGGCGCTAGTGCAGCGTGATGGGAAGCAGGTCCACGTCTTCGTCCCCTTCGGTGTTGCGCGCGATGAATTGCAAGGTGTACCCGCGCTTATACTGGGGCACGATGTCGAGCACGTGTTGGTCAAACTGGAACTGCCCGAAGCTCGTACGCGTGGCATTGAACGAGAACGACTCGGTGCGGATCTCTAGGCTCGCGACGTTGGTGGTGGTCGCAATGCGCCCTACCCATTGCGAGCCGGGAGCGATCGCCGTCTCATTGGTCCACAGCGCGAGAATCCGCGGCGGCGCGCTCGGCGCTGCCGCGACGGCTTTGGGCCAAGGTATCGGAGCACGGGTGACGGAGCGCGCATCGAGGAGCGTGCCACGCACCGGTTCTTCGCAACCCGCGAGTAAAATGATAACCGCGAGCATCGCGCACCATCGCCGCATGAAGGGTCGTTTCGTTCGCTGTGCGGAATCCACCCGCCCATGAAGAATCGCCCGCCACCGAGCACCCTCTTCGATTGGTCGATGGCGATTGCGAGTCTGTGGGCTTCCGGCGGGATCATGCTGGATGCTTACCATCATTTCCATACGACGGTCGAGACCTTTTTCGAACCCGCGCACGGTTTGCTCTACGCCGGGTTACTCGCGGCGTATGTGTTCACCGGGATCGCGATGGTCTACAACCATCGCCGCGGCTTTGCATGGCGCAATTCGCTCCCGGACGGCTATGAGACGACGTCCGCGGGATTGATCGTCTTTCTCGCCGGCGGCGTGCTCGACATGATCAAGCACACGCTGTGGGGCTTCGAGCAAGGATTCAACGCGCTGCTCAGTCCGACGCACTTGCTGATCGGCGCCGGCATGCTGCTGATCATGCTCGGTCCGGTGCGCTCGGCATTCAGACGCGAACAACCGCCGCGTTCGCTCGTGGCGCAACTCCCGATGCTGTTCGCGCTTGCGTCGATGATCGAACTGCTCCACTGGGGCACGCAGTTCATTTTCCTGAGCGAGGCCGAGAGCATGAACGCGCCGCTCGATCCCGCGCGCTTTCCGCACGATACCCTGACCCTGCTTTCGCTGCTCTACTACAAACAAGGGATCGGCCTGTTATCCGTGGTCGTGCAGAGCCTGCTGCTCGCCGGCTTTGCGCTTTTTGCCGCGAAGCGCATTCGCCTCGCCGCCGGCGCGCTCACGGTGCTCTTCGTAGTCGGCAACGCGTTCGTGGCGGCGGCACATTCGAATTACACCGGGCAATTCGTCGCGGTTCTCGTTTCGAGCCTGTGCGCCGGCGTGTTCGCGGACGCGCTGCGCGTGCATCAGGGCAGCAGCGCGCGACGATGGGCCCTTTTTGCGTTCGGAATTCCCGCGCTCTATTGGGCCGTCATGCTCTCGATTCTCGCGGTCACCATGGGCGGACTCTGGTGGAGCCCCGACGTGATTTCGGGCTCGATCCTCTTCGCGGGAATGTCCGGACTCTTGCTTGCGGCGCTTGGCTCACAAGAACAAAGCCCGTCGCCGTGAGGCGCCGGGCTTTGATGTAGCCACCAAGCGCTTTGGCCTGTCTGAGCCCATTGCCAGGCCCTTACTGACCGCCGCGTCGTTGGCTTTGATCCCCTCCACTTCGGCTACTGTACGACAGTTACCGTCGGACGTGTGGTGATCGCGTTTTTCTACGTTTCGCGCTTCGTCGTTACTCGAAGTGATTGCATCGTAGCAAGCGAACAATCGACGTGCAAGAGCAAATTTGCGACACTCACAAGCTATCCGCAAGAAAGGAAAGTTATTCACACGTTATGCCCACGCTATCCATCGATTCCCTGTTCGAGCGGCCACTGCGGGCGGCGATTTTGGCCGCGGCCGACAACACCGCGGTGCAGCGGGCGGTGAGCCGTTACGGGATGCGGCTGGGCGCCAGGCGCTTCGTCGCGGGCGAGACGAACGCGGAATTCCTGAGCGTGGCTCGCGAGGTCAACGCACGCGGCTTTGCGGTCGCCTGCGGAATCCTGGGTGAAGGGGTGCGCGAACGCGGAGAGGCCGTCGCGGCCGCCGATCGCTATTGCGAACTTTTGCGGATCTTTGCAACCGACAAGATCGATGCGAACGTCGCCTTCAAGCTCACCCACGTAGGTCTCGACATCGACCCGGACCTTGCGTACGAGAACGCCGCGCGCATCGCGCAGACTGCGGCCGAATCGGGGAATACCGTCCGCTTGGACATGGAGCAGTCGCGCTACGTCGACGCAACGCTGCAGACCTACCGCCGCTTGCGCGAACGCTTCGACAACGTCGGATTCGTCCTGCAGTCTTACCTGCTGCGCAGCGCTCAGGACTTGCGCGCGGCTCAGCCGCCTGCGCCGAACGTGCGCTTGGTCAAAGGCGCCTATCTCGAACCGCCGGACATCGCCTATGAGAAGAAGCGCGACGTTGACGAGAACTACGTGCGCCTCGCCTTTGCTTCGCTCGAGGGTCCCGGGTATACGGCAATCGCCACCCACGATCCGGCGATTATCGAACGTGTCGAGCGCTACGTGCGCGAGCATGCCATTCCGATGCGCGGACGGTTTGAGTTTCAGATGCTCTACGGTATTGCCGCACCGCTCGCGGCCGCCTTGGTCGCACGCGGCTACCGGGTGCGCCTGGCCGTGCCGTTCGGCGACTACTGGTTCCCGTATCTGATGCGCCGGCTTGCCGAGCGGCCCGCCAATCTGGCATTCTTCTTGAAAGGAGCCTTGAGCGGCGGATGATTGCAGCGACGAAGCTGAGCGGCGTCTGGTCGGCCGTGCTTACCCCGATCGACGAAAACTTCGAACCCGACGCGCCCCGCGCCGTCGCGTATTACCGCGACCTGCTGCGCGACGGTATCGACGGCATCAATCTGCTCGGCACGACCGGCGAAGCCATGTCCTTTAGCGCCGATCAGCGCTTACGTCTGATGGAGGCGGTTGCGACGAGCGTTCCGCTCGAGCGCACGATGTGCGGGACCGGCGCATCCGCACTTGCCGACGTCGTGCGCCTCACGCGCGCCGCCGGAGAACTCGGTTTCGCTGCGGCGTTGATCATGCCGCCCTTCTTTTATCGCGATGCGAATGACGAGGGCATCCTTCGCTTCTTCGACGCTTTGCTCGCCGGAGCCGGCGGATCGCACAGCCCGATCGTGCTCTACAATTTTCCGCGGATGAGCGGCATCACGTTTCACCCCGGCCTCGTCGATCGATTGATCGCTGCGTTTCCCGGCGAGATTTTGGGCATGAAGGACAGCTCCAACGACGTCGCTTTGCAACGCGAGCTGCTCGAACGTCACCCCGATTTCCGCGTTTTCCCCTCGACCGAAGAAACGCTGATCGAAGCCAAAGCGTACGGGGCCGCCGGCTGCATCTCCGGCAGCGTTTGCTTGTGGCCGCAAGCGGCGCACGCCGCCTACGCGCAGAATGACGCCTCGGCTGCAAGAGCCGTCGCGCAGGCGCGCGCCGCGCTCAGCGGAGCGCCGCTGATCTCGCTCGTGCGTGCCCGCGTCGCGCAGATGCGCGACGACGAGGGGTGGCTTCGCGCGATGCCGCCGAACTAGATGTTACGCGCGCGCAATCCAATCCACCGGTAGACCAGAAACGGCACGACGAAGAGCGCGATCCCGCCCAGCGCGTTGGCGACGTTCGCGAAGCTATCCGGAACGATCTGCAGCGGTGTGGGCTTGTTGCTGAAGTAGATGAGCCCGGCGAGTGCCACGCCGAAGAGACTCTCGCCGGTGATCAGCCCGGATGCAACGAGCACGCCCAGGCGTTTTGCCGGTTGGGCATTTGCCTTGCGTGAGACCCAGCGGTTGTAGAGCGCGCCAAAAATCGCACCGATCACCGCGGGCGCCGTCGTTCCGGCCGGAAGGTAAATGCCAAGACCCACCGCGAGCGGCGGAAAGCGAAAACGCCCGCTCGCGCGACCGGCTTCGTCGATCGCGATGACGACTGCACCAACGACGGCGCCCACGAAGATCAGGTTCCAATCGACGGCGCCGCCGATCACGCCTTTTGCCAGCGTCGAGATCAGCGTGGCCTGGGGGGCGCCCAGCGCATGCGGGCCGCCGTTGAAGCCGTACGCTTTGTTGAGCACCACCAGCACCGGCGGAATGATCGCCGCTCCGAAGATCACGCCGACGACGAGCGAAACCTGCTGCTTCCACGGCGTTGCGCCGACCAATTGACCGGTCTTGAGATCCTGCAGGTTGTCGTTCGAGATCGTTGCGACGTTGATCACGGTCGCCGTGACGAAAAGCGCGTACGCGACGAGCGCCGGCGCATACGAAGGCGCCGCTTCACGCGCGAACGCCGCGAGGATCAACGAGACGCCGAGCACGGCAAGAATCGCAAGCCCCGAGACGGGGCTGTTCGACGAACCGATCAGCCCGGCCATGTATCCGCACACTGCAGCAACGAAAAACCCTACGATCACGACGTAGACGATCGCGCCAATCACGAGCGGAACGATCATCGAAGAGAGCACGCCGCCGGCGAGAAACGCCGCAAGTAAAATCGCCATCGGAATGAGCAGCACCGCGGAGACCAGCGTCACGAGGCCGATCGGAATGTCTTGCTCGGTGATCGCAAGCGCGCCGTTCCCGCCGGATCGGCGACGGGCCGAGGCAGCCAGCGACGATGCAATGCCCTTCCCGATCGGCGCAATGAGCGTAACGAGCGTCCAGACGCCGGAGATACCGATCGTCCCCGCACCGATGAAACGCACGTACGTGTGGAAGATCGTCGAGGCTTCGGTCGCCGCCGTTGCACCGGCAATCGGATGGATCGCCGTGAGAATCGGCACCGCGGCGCCCCAGGCGATGACCAGACCCCCAAAGATCGCCATACCGACCGTCAGGCCGATCAAATGTCCGGCGCCGATCAGCGCCAGCGACATCCCGAGTCCGATGCCCGTCGACGAATTCCCGATGCGCCCGTACGTATCGAACTCGCCGGTGAAGATGCCGAGCGCGATCAGGAGTTGAAACGCGGCGGAAACGATCGAGCTCCACACGAGCGCAACGAGCCCAAGCTTATTCTCGGCCACCGCTTCCGCGGTCGGCGTGCCCGCGCCGACCTTCAGAACTTCAGCTGCAGCGACGCCTTCGGGATAGGGCAACGTCGATTCCGTGACGAGCGCGCGCCGCAAGGGCACGCTGTACATGACGCCCAGGATTCCGCCGACCGCGCAGATGCCGAACGATTCCCAAAACGGGAATCCGGTCCACCAGCCCACCATCACTAAACCCGGCAGCACGAAGATCACCGACGAGAGCGTGCCGGCGGCCGAGGCGACCGTCTGCACGATGTTATTCTCCCAAATCGTGGCCGTCTTAAAGCCGCGCAAGATCGCCATCGAGATGACGGCAGCCGGAATCGACGATGCAAACGTCAATCCGACTTTTAGCCCAAGGTACACGTTCGCCGCCGTGAAAACCAGCGTAATCAATCCGCCGAGCGCAAGGGCGCGGACCGTCAGTTCAACGCGCGACGGCGGCGCCGCGCTCATGTCACTTTGCACGAACCTCCGTTTGCACGAGGAGGCAGGAAAAGCCCTCCGCCCCCGAGGAGGCCACGACGATGCCGCAACTGGTTGGTCGCGAATCGGAGCTCGCCGAGCTACGCGCCGCCTACGCGAACGCTGCAGCTGCGTGCGCCCCTTGCGTCCTGCTGGTTTCGGGGCCCGCCGGTATCGGCAAGAGCGCCCTCATCCGCGCGTTCGAGGAGAGCATTGACGAGCGATCCTTGGTGCTGCGCGCCGGCGGATACCCCTTCGATCGTTTGATCCCGCGCTCGCTCGTCGAGCGCGTACCGAATCTCTTCGAACGTATCGAGCAGGCAGCACGCGAGGCGCCCGCCGTTTTGCTCGTCGATGACGCGCACTACGCCGACGACGAGAGCATCGCCGGGATCGCGGCGATGACGCAGCGGCTGGCGGAGCGCCCGATCCTCATCGTGCTGACGCTCGACGACGACGACGAGCGCGCGCTGCCGATCGAAGCCCAGGCGACGATCCGGCTACACGGACTCGATTCGCGCGCCGCCGGCGCTCTGGCTCGCGCGAGCTTCGCACAGGCGTCGCCCGACGTGATCGACGCGATCGTCGCAAATGCCCACGGCGTTCCCTACGAAGTTGTCACCATCGCCCGCGCAGCTGCTCGGCGCGGAGAGCACGAACCCACCGCCGTCGACCGATCCGCGCGCATTTCGATCGCCAGGGAACTTGCGGCGCTGCCGGCGCCCGAGCGCATGACCCTCCAGATGCTGGCGCTGTTGCCCGAACCGGTCGAGCTCGAGCTGCTCGATGCGGCGGCGCCGGAATTTCCGGTCGATCACGCGCTCACGGCATCGGCGATCACCGAAACGATCGCGATGAAAATTCCGCTGCGGCGCCGCATCATCGGCGCGATGGAACGTCGCGGCATGCGAGGGGTGCGCGATCGTTTAGCTCTGGCGGAACAATTTCTGGCGGTAGCGGACCGGCCGCTCGCGCAGCGCACGCTGCTCGATTTGGCCCTCGCGGCGCACGAGCAGCAGCTCTTCCGCCTTCTCACGTGGGCCGGCGAGCATCATCTCGAACTCGGAGAACCTCCGGATGATTCTTTCATCGAGTTTTACTCGGCATTTTTCACCGCGCTCATGGAAACGCAGGCGTACGCGCGTGCCGAATCGATCGCGGCTCACGCGCTGAGCGAAGCACAACGTCGAGGGCTTGCGGGGCTCGGATCGCTTGCGGCGCAACTCGTGCGGGCCCAGTGGAGCGTGGACCGGCGCGACGCCGCGAAAGCGAGTTACGAACGCTACTCACGCGCGTTTGACGATCCGCGCGATGCCCAGGCGCTTCGCGATGCGGCGCCGTGGCTGATCCTGCGTTAGCTTGAAATCGCCTCGGGACGATTGACGAAGACGGCGATGCGGCGGCCGTCGTAACCGTGAAGCGGCGCGACCGTGACGTGCAGGTGCGAGACCATCGCGGTGACGTTCGAGGGCGCCCGTGACGTGCGCCAGGTTGCCGTCAAGGCGCGGACGACGCGATCGATCGGCCCCGGCAGTTCGTCGACGCGCGACTGCGCGTCGTAGAGCGGAGCCAGCGGGTCCTCGCCGCCCGACGGCCCCGCCATGATGACCCGATACGTGTCATCCAAAATGAAGCAGTACGGAACAGGGTTGGGCTGGCTGGCAGTCCCCGGGGGCAGGACGTCTTTGACGGTTATCGCTCGCGCATACATGGTGCTTACCTCCACGCTCTTAGGCTAGCAACTCCCGCGCCCGGATACGTCCGGGGAAATACCTGGTTTTCGCCTAAGCCACCACCCGTGGGCAGCCTGTTTGGACGCGACGCCGAGCTCTCGCGGGCTCGCGCCCTCCTCGACTCGGCCGCGCGAGGTCGAATCGTGCGGGCCCTTCGCATCGTCGGGTCGTCCGGGATCGGCAAGACCGCCCTCGCGGACGCCATTGCCGCCGAGGCAGCCGGGGCCGGCTGGCTGGTGGTGCGCACGCCAAGCTTCCGCATCCATTCCTCGCTCCAGCTCTTCACCGCTCGGCGGGTGATCCAGTCGCTCGTCGAGGCACTGGGAGAGGGGGCCGAGCGATATCGATCCGGGCTGACCCTCGACCGTGAGAAGCCCGAGGAGTTCGAAGAGGCCTTTCTTCGGATGCTCGAAGGCGTGGTGCTGGATCATCCGCTGCTTCTCGTTCTGGACGACGCCCAGTGGGCCGATGCCGAAAGCCGCGTGCTGATCGCTCGAACCGCGACCGCACTGGCCGATCGCTCCATCGTCCTGCTCTCCACCGAGCGCAGCGACGAGAGCGACGAAGCGGCGTTCGCGCTTGCCGACGATGCGATCGCGCTGGGCGAGCTGTCGCCGCTCGCTGCGGTCGAGATCGTGCGCTCGATCTACCCGGGGGTGAGCGACGCGGTTGCGAACGGAATCGCAACCGAGACGCGAGGACGCGCCGTCGACATCGTCGCGGTGGCAACCGCGGCCCGCGAGAGCGGCGCGACGACGACGCGCGACGTGAGCGCAAGTGCGCGCCGGGTCGTCGCGCGCGACCTTTCGCTGCTCGACGGCAGCGCCCGCGAGTTTCTTCAAGTGTGCGCGCTGATCGACGAGCCGATCGAACTCGCGTTATTGCAACGGCTTTGGCCTCAGGACGTGCTCTTTGGCATGATCGAACAGGTCTCACGGCGCTACCTCGTTTCCGACGTGGATGGACTGCGCTTTGTCCATGCGACGGTGATGGAGAGCGTGCTCGAAACGATTCCGATCGAAATCCCGCTGCGCCATCGCATCATCAACGCGCTGAAAAAGCTACCGGCTCCGCGTCTCGAGGATTACGAACGCATGGCCAAGCAGAGCGCCGCATGCGGCGACCGGGAAGCGGAGCGTGAGGCGCTGATCAAGCTGTCCGACGCGGCGGCGGCAAAGTCCCTGATCTCGCTGTCCGCCGGTTCGCTCGAGCGGGCCCTGGCCATCGCACCGCCGGCGCCGGGCGACATCACGTCGACGTACGCGCGGCTCTCGCAGATGTACAACGTCATGGGGCGTTACGCCGACGTGATTCGCACCTGCCGGCGGGGTCTTGCCCTGGCTGAAGCCGCGGGCATCTCCGAAGGGCTCGGGGCCATCGCCGCATCAACCGTGCTGGCCCAGTGGCACATGGGACTCGCGGCCGAAGCGAGAGCCACCCTTGCGGGGTACGAGCAAGTGCTCTCCTCGGATTCCGATCGTGCAAACCTCGCCTCGCTCGGCGAGTACATCGCGATGCACCGAGTCGACGTCGACGCCGCTCGCGCTTACGGAGCCCGTTACGACGAGTACGCTCGAGCGGCGCACGTGACCGTCGCGATCCGCCATGAAGTCACCAAAGCGTTCCTCGCCATGCGATTAGGCGACGAACAGTCCGCGCTCGAGCGAATCAAGAGCGCCGATCGAGCTGCCGAAAATGCGCCGGCGATATTTTCGGTGATGCCTCACGCGGCGAAAATGCTGCACGCCTTTCGCTTTCGCGGCGTGGCTGCGGCCGAGCAATTCGTTTCACAAGTGCGACAAGAGAGCGGACTTTCACTGGCCCTCGGGGTGCGCTGCCAAAGCATGATTGCGCGCGGCGAGCTCGCCGACGTGGAGGAGATCGTCGCAGATCGCTTGCGGGATTCGAGCGACCTCCTCTCCCGGCGCGGATTGCTCGGCGCGCGCTACACGGCCGCGGCACTGCGTGCCCTCGATCCCTCGCACCCCGTGTGGGAGCTGGCGCAGCACGACGTCGCAGCGTTCGAAGCCGGCGAGCGCGCTCCGGCGATGCTTCCCATCATCCTCGCCTCGCTGATTCCACTTAGCGCGCAATCGCCGGCCCGCGCTCGCAAACTGCTGGACGGCGCGCTCGACGCGGCCCGCCAGCCGGTCGACACGATGGTATTTCTGTATCCGGCGCTTCTCGCGATGGCCGCGAAATCGCTCGAGGCAAAGGACGCGCTCGAGGCCGTCGCCGGCGGGATGATTTGGACCGACAGCCAGCCGTGGAATCAGGCGCAGCATCTGCTCGCGCGCGGGATCGCGGCAAGCACGCTTGGACGCGCGCAAAGCGCGGAGTTCCTTTCGGCCGCGCGCGATCTCTTTGCCAATCTCGGCGCGACCTACTTCGTGGGCCTCGCATCCCAGGCGACGGGAAGGCCCAAGGCCGCAACCGGTGGTGAGGGATGGATGCGGCCGAACAACGCCACGAGACGTGAGTGTGAAATCGCCGGTCTCGTCGCGGAGGGTCTAACCAACCGGGAGATAGCCGAACGGCTCGTTCTAAGCGAACGAACCGTTGAGGGGCACATCGCCAATCTGTTCGCAAAAGTCAACGTAAATTCTCGAACTCAGCTGGCGACCTGGTTCATGCGTACGATCAGTTCTGTTGCATGAGCGCGATCTCGCCGACGTGCCGCGGCGCATCGGGATGTGCTCGGTTGAACGACTCGGTCTCGGTTTTCAAGTGTGCATCGATGTACGACGCCATCGCGTGAATGTCTTGAGTGCTGGGCGTTTCGGCCAGTCCGACCGTTTTTTGAATCAGCTTTCCAATTGCGGCGTAGTCGTCTTTCTTGAGTGCCATCCATTCATTGAACACCTCATGCGAGGCGTGAAGGGCATGAAGAAAGCCCGCCGCAGTGGCGTGCTGCTGTATCTCGGTCATAGCGATATCACTCCGTTACCTGAGAAGGTGAGGTAGGCGCTGCAAATTCGTTCCGCGGAGTGCGAGCGAGTCCTTGCTTTAGGGATCTAACCCGCCGCGACCAATCGCACCGACAGTTCGATCGGCACGAGTCCGTCACGACCCGTCGGCGGTGCGCTCGCAAGCGTCTCCTCGCGGATCTCTTCGCGCAACGCGGGATCGAGCAACCCGATCGGATACGTGCGCTGCACCATCACCCAGAGCTGCTCCCGGGTAAACGAGCCGCGCAGCTCGTAGCGCTCGATCGCATGGGTATTTAGTCCTACATCGGCAAGAAGCGCGCGCAGGGCATCGTCTCGTTCGATCGGTTCCCGGCCGGGGACCAAGGGTGCGAACTTGGGAAGCCGGCCGCGCAGGGCGGCGATCGCCTTGCGCATCAAGCCGACGAACGTGTCGCCGGCGAGCGGGTCCTCGGTGACGAAAACCAGCCGGCCCGACGGCCGCAACGCGTCGCGCGCCCGTCCGATGACCGCGCGTAGCCGCGGCATGGCCATGAAGCTGAGGTGCGCGGTGATGACGTCGTAAACCTCACGCCCCATCGCGTAGCCGTCCGCATCGGCGCACGCGAGCGACGCCCCCGGCACCTTCGCGCGCGCGCGTTCGATCGCCGCGGCGGAGAGATCGATCCCGGTCAAGGCGAGATCGGGTCCGAACGCCGTTGCGAGGCGCTCGAGCAGCATGCCGTCGCCGCATCCGATGTCGAGAAGGCTGCGCGCATTCGGCGCCACCGTCTTGATGCGATTGGCAAGCACGTCGTACGACGTCTCGCCCCCGGCGGTTCGCAAGAGCGACGCGAGGTTTTCGGTCGCGGCGCCGAACGCGAGGTGAAACGCAATGACGTGTTCGTTCCAGTCTTCGAGCGACGGCGTGTCGCCGGCGATCACACGAGCAAGATAACGCGTCACGCGGAAACGCTTCGCTCGATCGCGCCGAACGGATTGAGTTCTGCGCGGGCGCGCGGCCCCATGTGCCCGCTGAAAACATAGGTCTCGAGTCCCGGAACGATCGCGCGAACCGTGCTGATCTCCACGTCAGGCGGAGACAGATCGACGACGATGACGCTGCGAACGCCGTACTCGCGCAGAGCGTCGAGCGTTAGTTGGAGGTCGCCCGCAAGGTCCTCTCCGGCCCGATCTTCGAGATCGCCGAGAACCGTTGAAGGAGCGGGCAGATCGTAATACCACTTGTTCGTGGGAATGGCTTTGAGCCGCCGTGCGTGCGCGCCCATGCTCCCCGCAGGCTCGTCGGATCGCAAGATATCTTCGCGGGCCGCCTGAATGTCGACGACGCGGCTTTGCACCGCTTCGGTGAGCGCGCGTGTGAGGGCATGCGCAGGCGAGAGCGCGCATCCCAGTCCCATGTGCGCCATCGGCGGCGTCGCATTCGGCTCGGTCACGGACGCGATCACGGTCAGCGGTAAGGTTCCTTCGGGCAGCGCGAGCGCGCGTACGACCAACCCTGCTGCTCGTATCTCTCGCACGAGCCGATCGACGTTCGGCTCACCCGCGGGCAGCGCGATCTCCGGAGCGAGCGCACGATCGGGAACGTCGTGGCCGAGATAAAAGCGGGGAACGAGCGAGCAACGCACGTGATACATCGTCCAGGCATGGCGTTCGACAAGCTCACAGACGGCATGATACGTCGCTTCGGTTAGATTGTTCCCCGAGGCGAGCCCATTGGTCGAGGTTACGTCGAACAGCTTCTCGCCGAACCACGGACACTGCACCATCGCAAGCGGAACGGCGACGACCTCGCCCGAGAGCAGGTCCGTTCCGCGCACGCAATCGACGACGAGATCGCGCGCGACGCGGCGCAGACCGCATGCGTCCAGGTCGATGCGCTCGCCCACGGTCCGTAGCGATTCTCTAAATACCGGCAGATTCACGGCCGCGCCGATTTGCCGCTCTGCCGCCTCCATCACGGCGCTGACCATCGCGCTTTGCGCCGTCATACCCTTGCCGTTGTAGACGCCGAGCAGATCCGGCGAATGCGGTACCAGCGCCGAGTACGTGGGAATTGAGGTCCGGTCGAGATAGGTCGTGTCGGCGACGCGAGTGATGCCGTAACGCCGGCGAAGTTTCGGGAGCAGCTCGAGCGTTCGCTCGAAGGGGACGGCGCGGTCGTACGTTCCGGGCGACTTGGGCACCGATGAGGGGAGCACGACCGGCGAGCTCTCGCGCGGCGGACCCATAGCGATCGTTGCGGCGCCGGGCGCAGCTGCATCGCCGGCTGGCCGAAGACCGCGGGCTCGCGCGCGCAACACCGTCCGCAGCGCAAATCGCGCGTCTAGGCGTTTGAGATCGCCTTCGTCGCGCGCGATCTGCTCGAGCGCACGACGAGCCGCGAGCGGCGCGATCTCGATGACGTCATCCCAGGTACGGTCCATGTAAAAGATGCCGCGCGCCCCTCGTACGAGCGCATCGCACCCGGTTTGGTCGAGCAACCCTCGCCTGCGGGCCAGGCGAGCGACGTGGCGCACATTGACCAGTGGAACGCTCAGCGCTTCGTGTTTCTCCGGATGGGTCAGCACCGCGACTTCATCGTCGCCGTCGATGAGTTCATGGACATACCAATCCGCAATCGCGCCCAGCGGCGCGAATCCGTACGGTGCGCACTCGACCGCGCGTAGCGCGCCCATACTTGCCGCGCCGAACATTCGCGCGTGGGCAAGCGCGGCGTAGCACTCCTTCGGCGAGGGGGCAAGATCGTGATGAAAGACGCCGTCGATCAGCAGGACGATGTCGTAATCGCGCGCCGCGCGCTCGACGTCGCCGCGCGCGGCGGGAGGCAGGTAGGTCACGTCCTCGAGGATGGGGCGTTCTTCCGGCGGCAGCGACGGACCGGCGAAAACGGCTAAGCGACGGTGAGCGTGCACGTTCCGCACTTTAGCGGAGCGGCGCACGCTCACCTAGGGACCAAGGAACTACGTTGGCGAGGCCGAGGGACTTGCGCTCGGCGTCGGAGTCATCTGCAGGTTCGGCGAGGTCGTTTGCGTCTGCGCGTTGACGGCAATGCTTGCGCCCAGCATGAGCGCAAACACGGCCGCGACGGCGACACGTCGGATGAGTTGCTGCATGCCGTCCGTCTACCCCGATGACTTGTATCAATAACGCAAGAGACGCCTGCTTATGCGCTGCTCGGTTGAACGAGCGTCGCAGACGGCACCGAGGCGTTCGCGTAGCGCTCGCGCAGCCGCACCGCCTCGATATGATCGTATGCGCGCGACGCTTCGCGCGCCAGCTCCTCCAACAAATCGACCTCTTCGGGATCCAACTGCGATCCGTTGCGATGCGGACCGTAGAGCGCGAACGAGACGAGCTCGTGGCGCACCGTGATTGGAACCGCCAAAACATAGTGCTTGGCTTGCTCGCGATCGAGGTGGCCGCGCAATCGATCGAGCCACACGCGCTCCTCGCTGGACTGGAGCATCCGTACTAAGATGTGATTGCGCTCGAAGCCCGGCGGCGCAACGGGTGTTTCCGACGATGTCGCGATGCCCTCGAAACGCTCGCCGTCATTCGAGCGGCGGTAAAGAGCAGCCGCGCTCAGTTGCAGCGCATCGGCCGGAACCTGCACCAGCCCATCGGTGACCGCGGGCTCCTCGGTCGCGTAGGGCAGCGCCCGCGCGGCCTTGCGAAGATAATCTTCGGCGGCACGACGCTCACGAAAAAAAACGAATTCCACTCCACCCTGAATCGCATGATTGATGCGATCGAGCAGAAAGCCGACGGCAATCGTCGCCAGCAGCTCGATGCCGGTCGCGAATCGTCCCTCGGCGATGAGCTGGCCCGCCGTCCAATCGAGCAGCGAAACGAACGCGATCACGAACACCGACAGAATCCCGTATCCGAGTGCACGGTTGAGCACGAAGTTGATGTCGAGGACACGATGTTTGAGCACCGCGTAGATCACGCAGATCGGCATGATCACGACGCCGAAGCCGACGATCTCCGCGAGCCAGCGCGGCACGAAGGGTACGAAATACACCGCGTATGCCGCGAACGAGACGATCAAGCCGGGCACGAGAAATCCGAACCGCTGCCGCACCTGCGGCGAAGCGTGTTTGTACTTCTCGACCACGATGTAGGTTGCGACGGCGAACGTCGCAAGGGGGATCCACACGTCGAGAGCGTCGCCCCAGAATGAATAGACGCCGTGCTCCCATTTGAACCACGCCATCGAATACGCGGCGAACGCGGCGGCAATCGCGATCCACACCGCGCGATCGAACGCCGGCTTGAATCCCGTCAACCGATTGTCGGGGAATCGCATGACGAACGGCAAGAGCGGAAGTACCGCGAAGTTCCCCCAGACGGTCGTGAGCGCGAAGGCAAGCGCCGAGAAGGCGCCGTTCGAGAGATATGCCTGATAGAAAGCCATCGACGGCTGCGTAGAGAGAAACCCGGTCGCAAAAGCGTAGAAGCTCCACGTCATCACGCTTGGGCGCAAGAACACGAGGACGAAGGCGATCGCCACGAAGATCGTCGCGGGAATGATCGCGAGAATTCCCAACAGTTGCGTCGGTCGCGTAAACGACGCCAGCGGCACGGCCGTCATCGTCGCGCTATACATGCTGCCGTCCGGACGAGAGAACGTGAACGTGCCGCGATCGCCCGCGCGCGGGTAAACCAGCGCCGGAAAGTCCTTACTGAACGGCGCCACATCGAGCGTGTCGCCGGCGCGAACTCCGGCCGCGGCGGCGGGCGATCGCGGCGTCACCCGATCGACGCGAGCGGAGAACTGGCGTGTCGCCTCGATGCCGTACGTTCCTCCGCCCCAAACCCCGGCATAATTCGCATGGCCCAACGGAATGTAGAAGATGACGATCACGAGCGCGGTGATCGCAATGAGAACAACCCGGGCGGCGAGCGTCACGACGGATCCGGGCTGGCTTGCGGGGCGGTGACGAACGGCGCCGACGGATCGTTCCCCAGCGCGATACCCGCCTTTGCAAGATCTTCGTGGAGCCGGAGATTGATCTCGCGCCGCACTTCGAATTGCCGGAGCGGTTTGGTACGCATGACCGCTCGGAGCACCACGCCGTTGCGCGACATACCCTCGATGCCGATCCACTCAACCGGTTCCATAATCGAGTCGCGCCAGCGGTCGTCGCGCTGCAGGCCTTCAAGGGTTCCCCGCAGGACCTCGATCGCTTTTTGCACGTCCGCCCCGGCGTCGATCGAAATGCGATAGTCAACGCGCGACCAGGTTCGCGAAGAGTTTACGACTTGCACGGCGGAGCTATGCGGGATCGTGATCAGATTTCCTCGGCTATCGCGGATTTGCACGATGCGCAGCGTCAGGCGTTCGACGATCCCATTGTACTCGCCGATCATCACATAGTCGCCCTCGACGTACTGATCTTCGAAAAGCACGAGCAAGCCGCCGAGACAGTCGCGCACGAGATTCTGCGCGGCGAGGCCGATCGCCACCGCGGCGATGCCGCCGATCGTAACGACCGATGCGATCGGCACTTCCAATTCCGAAAGCGTCCCGATGATGGCGACGACGATGATAATGAAGCGGCTGAAGCCGCCGAGCGCCTTCGACATCGTAGGCACGCGCAGCAACGAGCGCGCCTGGGACCCGGGCGGCACACCGATCAGCGCCCACCAGCGCACCGCTTGACGAATGGCCAGAGCGATGAGCCGGTCGGCGACGAACGCCGCGATCCACACGAAGGCCACGCGCACCGTAACGCGTATCACGCCGTGTCCAAAACCAACCGTCTGCGGAAACTGCAGCAGCGCGTAGGTCACAGCGCAGGCCCAGAGGAGTAAAATACTCCACGCGGCGATGGTCGCCGCGGTGCGGTTGCGCAAGAACCTGAAGAGGGCGATGCCGATCAGCGTGAGCACTGCCAGCGCGATCGCCGCACGCAAGATGAGCTCCGCGTTACGATGGATCGCCGCAGGTTGCCTACGCTCGAGCGCCTTCACCAGCGCCGACTCCAAAGCCCCTTGCCATACCTGCGAGAGCTCCGCAACGGTCAGATTCGCGCGACGCGCGTCCACCGTCGTCACGGTCAGAATCGGGAATGGGGCCTGATGATGCGCATCGGTGACGACCAAAACATTCTCGGACCCCTCTTTTTGTATCGAAACCTTGAGGCTTGCCGGATCGTAGACCGTCTTTCCGGTCGCGCTTTCAGTGGAGAGCACTTGCCCGATTGCGCTCGCGATCAGAAAGGCGCGCGTCTCGATCGGCATCGCGTCCGGCGACGGGCTGGCCGGCGCGGCAATCCGAAGCACGTGCGTGCCGTCGATGACGATCGGGGCGGTCACGAACAGCGTCGGCTGGGGGCTCGGTGAAGCAAGCCCGGGCAGCACTTGCGCTGCGGCCGGCCAGGACAGCGCGGCGCAAACCAAGGCGGCGATCACGGGTATTAAGAGGTAGCGAAGAGAACGCATCGCCCCCAAGGATTCATGACACTCACCGATCTCACCCTCACTGCGGACGTCGAACGCGAGACCGCGCCGATCTTCGAGCGCGTCGCGAACGTTATTCCGCGCGTTGAGTGGCCGCTCCACGCCCCCTATGTCGCGGCGATCAACCGGCTCAAACGAGAGCGCAACGCCGTGATCCTCGCGCACAACTATCAAGTACCCGAAATCTATCACACCGTGGCCGACATCGTCGGCGACTCGCTCGCGCTTGCCATGCAGGCGGCGAAGACGGATGCCGACGTCATCGTGCTCTGTGGCGTGCATTTCATGGCCGAAACCGCCAAACTCGTGAATCCATCGAAAACGGTGCTCGTTCCCGATCTGCGAGCCGGCTGTTCGCTCGCCGAATCGATCACCGCGGCCGACGTGCGCCTCTTGCGCGAGCGCTATCCCGGCGTTCCGGTCGTGACCTACGTCAACACTTCCGCCGCGGTCAAGGCCGAATGCGACATCTGCGTGACCAGCGGCAACGCAGTCGAGATCGTCGAGGCGCTGAACGCGCCGCGCGTGATTTTTCTTCCCGATGAATATCTGGCCAAATACGTCGCATCGAAGACGGCCACCGAAATCATCGCTTGGAAAGGTCACTGCGAGGTGCACGAGCGCTTCACCGGCGCCGACATCCGCAAGTTTCGTGAGGGCGATCCGAAGCTGGTCGTGATCGCGCATCCCGAGTGTCCGCCCGACGTGCTCACCGAAGCCGATTACGTCGGTTCGACGCACGGCATGGTTGAATACGTCGGCGCACATCAGCACGCTCGCGTGTTGCTGATGACCGAGTGCTCGATGGCCGACAATGTCGCCGGCACGTATCCAAGCGTCGAGTTCGTGCGCCCGTGCAATTTGTGTCCGCACATGAAACGCAACACGCTCCCGAAGATTCTTCATAGCCTCGAAACGATGCAGTACGAAGTCACCGTCGATGCGGCGATCGCAGAGCGCGCGCGAGCTGCGGTCGACCGGATGCTCGAGTTCAGCCGGTCGCGACACGCCTCATGAACGGAGCACGCACCGGCGCCGTCGTGGTCGGGGCCGGAATCGCCGGTTTGATGGCCGCCCTCAAGCTGGCGCCGATGCCGGTCACGGTCTTGAGCAAGCGACGACTGGGCAGCGGCGCCGCAACCGACTGGGCACAAGGCGGCATCGCGGCCGCGCTCGGCGCGGACGATTCGCCCTCGCTGCACGCGCTCGACACGCAGCGCGCCGGCGCGGGCATCAGCGACGCGCGCATCGTCAACATACTCACCGTCGACGCGCCGGCGCGAATTGAAGAGCTGCTGGAGCTCGGCGCAACCTTCGATCGCGACGCCTCGGGCGAGCTCGCGCTCGGACGCGAGGCAGCCCACCAGCGGCGCCGTATCGTCAAAGCCGGGGGCGACGCTACCGGTCACGAGATTCTCAAAACGCTGATCGCCGCGGTGCGCGACGCGCCGTCGATCACGGTCGTCGAAGACGTCACCGCCGACGACGTCATTTTGCGCGACAGCCGGGTGGCCGGCGTGTATGCGCATACGAATTCCGGCGACGCGCTTGCCTATCTCGCGGATGCCGTGGTCCTCGCAACCGGCGGCATCGGACGCCTCTATCGTTACACGACCAATCCGGTGGAAGCGACCGGCGACGGCATCGCAATGGCGGCGCGAGCCGGCGCGCTCCTGGCCGACATGGAGTTCGTCCAGTTTCATCCGACGGCACTTGCGATCGGTGCCGACCCGATGCCGCTCGTGAGCGAGGCGGTCCGCGGTGAAGGCGCGATCTTGCTCAACGACTTGGGCGAACGATTCATGCTTGCGATTCACCCCGACGCCGAACTTGCGCCGCGCGACATCGTCGCGCGTGCGATCTTCGGACAGCAGCAGCGCGGACGGCTCGTCGGTCTCGACGCGCGTGCCGCGATCGGTGAGGGATTTCCAAGCGAGTTCCCGACGGTATTCGGTTTCTGCCAAGCGGCGGGCATCGACCCGCGCACCGCGCGGATTCCGGTCGCTCCCGCGGCGCATTATTTCATGGGTGGCATCGCGGTTGACGAGTGGGGACGATCCTCGCTCGAAGGGTTATGGGCATGCGGCGAAGCCAGCGCTAGCGGTGTCCACGGTGCGAACCGCCTCGCGAGCAATTCACTGCTCGAAGCAATGGTCTACGGTTCGCGCGTCGCCGAGAACGTCATGGCAACACGCAGCGGACGCGCCGGACCAGACGGCGGCTCGGCGACGGCGCGAGCGGCCCACGCGCGTGACGACAAGGGCGAGAACCAAGCGATGAGCGACCTGCGCAACGTCATGTACGCCAACGTGGGCCTGATTCGCAACGAATTCGGACTCCGCGAGGCGCTCTCGCGCATCGAAGATCTCGAGGCCGCCTTTCCGCATGCCGGCAACGAGCTGCGTAACCTGCTCGTCGTCGGACGATTGATCGCCCAGGCCGCGCTTGCCCGCAAAGAAAGCCGCGGCAGCCACTATCGCAGCGACTATCCCGCAACGGACGACGCGCTTGCCAAACGCTCTTTCACGCATCTTGCATAAGCCCGAACGGCTCGTCGTCGAGCCGTTGGTGCGCGCCGCGTTGCTCGAGGATCTCGCGCACGGCGGCGACCTTACGACGGACGCCATCGTTCCGCCGGGACTGCGCACCACCGCACTTCTCGCGGCACGCGCCGGGGGCATCCTCGCGGGGCTCGATGCCTCGCTCCTCGCCTTCGAGTTGCTCGACCCCGGCGCCGTGCAGGTCCAACGCTCGCTGCAGGACGGTGACGCGATCGGCCGCGGCACCGTGATCGCGCAGCTCGAGGGTCCGGCGGCGGTGCTGCTCACCGGCGAGCGCACGATGCTCAATCTTCTTTGCCGCCTGAGCGGCATCGCAACGGCTACGCGCGGCTTGGTGGACGCCGTTGCCGGCACGCGCGCCAAAGTCGTCGACACGCGCAAAACCACGCCCGGGTTACGCGTCTTGGAGAAGTACGCGGTGCGCTGCGGCGGCGGCGGCAATCACCGCTTCGGGCTCGACGACGCGGTACTGATCAAAGACAATCATTTGGCGCTCGCGGGGTCCATCCGCGAAGCCGTCGCGCGCGTTCGTGCGCACGCCGGACACATGGTGAAGATCGAGGTCGAAGTCGACACGCTCGATCAACTGCGCGAGGCACTGAGCGAACCGATCGACGCGGTGCTGCTCGACAACATGGAACCGGCGATGCTGCATGAAGCCGTGCGCATCGTCGATGGTTCGGTGATCACCGAAGCGAGCGGCGGCGTGCGTCCGCAGACGATTGCCGCCATCGCCGCGACCGGTGTCGACCTGATCTCCGTCGGGTGGCTCACCCACAGCGCACCCGCCCTCGATCTCGGTCTCGATATCGCGCTTTAGCGCAACTGGGGATGTCCCATGCCGTGCATGCGACCCATGCCGTGCATCATCATCTCGGCCTGACCACCGGCCATGCCGAGCAGAATCTGACCGGCGTCCGGCGTGCGCGTCTTGTGCGCACCATGACTACGTTTGGGCCACGGTGAGCCGCTGGCCTTGGGCCACGGATGATCGGCGGTCATCTGCTGCACGAGCGGCTTCATCGCGGTGCGGAACTGCTCGTTCGCGCTCAAGATCGCGCTTTTCTCTCCCGGCGAGAGCGCCGCGTCGAGCTGTGCGATCGCTGCGCGCGGATCGGGACTCGCGGCGATCGCGAGGTTTCCGACGACCGAGGCGTAGAGCTGCTTGTGCGCGGGAGTGAGGGCGCCGAGCACCTGAGTGCGAAATTGCTGGTGCAGCTTCACGATCTGCTGCATATTCGCGTGCATCTGCGCACGCATGGCATTGGGAGCACCGGGGGCTTGCTGCGCAGCGGCCACGGCCGGAACCGCGAGCATGAGCGCCAGTGCGAAAAGAACACGTTTCATACCGTAGTTGTACGGCGGCCTTCCCTGGGAAAGGCTGAGAAACGTGCCGAATCGGAACGCTTATGGCAGATTCGACCAAAACACCCCCGGCCAAGACCAACTACGACAGCGACACGCCCGCGCCCCTGATCGACTTCATGTCGCGCGGCTGGGCAGAGGTCCCGCTTCGAGCCGGCGCGCATCCGCAGCTCGCGCGACTGCAATCGCGCCGCGACGACCTCTCGCGGAAGTTTCCGGGGTGTTACTTGGTCGTTCCCGCAGGCCAAGAGCACGTGCGCGCCAACGACACCAACTTCCGTTTTCGTCCGGCAAGCGACTTCGCGTACCTGATGGGCACGGGCGAACCCGGCGCGTTGCTCGTTCTCGAACCCGAGGGTGCGTCGCACCGCACGCTGCTCTTCGCCCCGGAGCACAATCGCGGAAAAGCGGAGTTTTTCACCGATCGCGTCTATGGCGAGTTGTGGGTCGGACGGCACCGCGGACTCGACGAAAGTCAAATCTTCTTCGGCGTGGATCGCTGCCGGCCGCTGCAAGATATTCCCGGCTATCTTCAAGAGCTCGCCGCGAGCAAGCATCCGGTGCATCTGCTGCGCGGGCACAACCGGGCGATCGATTCGCTTCTCGCACAGGACGGCGACGACGATGATTTCGCGGTGCATCTCTCGGAGATGCGCTTGGTCAAAGACGAGTATGAGATCGCCGAATTGCGCAAGGCCTGCGAGATCACGAAGCGCGCGTTCGAAGACGTGATCCGGCTTTTTCCGCGCGCCAAGAGCGAGCGCGAGTTCGAGGGCGCATTCTGGAATCGCGCGCGCATCGAGGCCAACGACGTCGGCTACTTGACGATCGCCGCTTCCGGACACAACGCTTGCACGCTGCACTGGAATCGCAACGACGGCGCCGTCAATAGAGGCGCCATGCTCCTGCTCGACGCGGGCGTCGAGTGCGATTCACTCTACACCGCCGACATCACGCGCACGCTGCCGCTCGGCGGACGCTATTCGCAGCCGCAGCGCGCCGTCTACGACATCGTCTACGAAGCGCAGCGCGTCGCCATCGACGCGGTTTCGCCCGGGAACGACTTCCTCGAGCCGAACCGCCGCGCGATGCGCGTCCTCGCCGAAGGACTGATCGATCTGGGTGTGCTCGATGGGTCACTCGATGAAGCTCTGGATCCGCAGAACCAATTCTACCGGCGGTACACGCTCCACAACGTCAGCCACATGCTGGGGCTCGACGTGCACGACTGCTCGCACGCGCGAGCGGAGACGTATCGGTACGGGACGCTGCGCGAAGGCATGGCGCTCACCGTGGAGCCTGGGCTGTACTTTCAGCCCGATGACGAGACCGTACCCGAGAACCTGCGCGGGATCGGCGTGCGCATCGAAGACGACGTGATCGTCACCGCATCGGGCCGCGAAAATCTTTCCGCGATTCTGCCTTCGAAGGCCGACGCGGTCGAACGCTGGATCGCCGATTTGACCGCTTGATCTATAAGGATCAGGTTCTCGCGGTCGAGCCGACCGGCATCGAGCCCGTCGCGCTTGCTGCGCGTCATGGGCGCGCACGAGATCTTTTCGGCGTCTGGTTCTCGGCCAACGCCGAAATCGCCACGTGGATGGTCGGCGTCTTCATCGCGGCGCTCTTCGGCGCCGACTTGCGCAGCGCAACGCTGGGCATTCTCATGGGCAACCTCCTGGGATTCGCCGTTTTGGGCGTGCTCGCGACCTTTGGTCCGCGCTACGGCGTGCCGCAAATGCTCGCTTCGCGCCTCGCCTTCGGAACGCGCGGAAACGTCGCGCCGGCCGCGCTCTCGTTTCTCGCGGGGGTCGGCTGGTTCACGATCAACACGATTTTCGGCGCCTACGCGCTCCAGACGATCGCGCACATCGGCTACGGATTCGCGCTCGGCGTCATGCTCGTGCTGCAGATCGCGCTCGCCGTGTACGGCTACAATCTCATCGGTGCGTTCGAGCGCGCGTGCGCCGTGTTGCTTGCGGCGGGCTTCGTGCTGCTCGCCGCCGTCACGCTGCCGCACGCTTCGTGGGCCCAGGCGCCCGCGCCGCTGCAAGGTTTCATGTTTGCCGCCGCCCTCGCGTTTGCGTATGCCATGGGTTGGGTGCCGTGCGCGTCGGACTACTCGCGCTACTTGCCGCCCGATACGAGCCGGCGCGCGATCTGGTGGTACGCGTTCGCCGGCTGCGCAATTCCGTGCATCGCCATCGAAATTTTAGGTGCGGCGGCGGTGAGCGCCTCGCACGTGAACCTGCGCACCTCGGTTCCGACCGAGGCGATCGCGCAACTGCTTGGATCGGGCCTGGTCGCGAATCTCGTGCTTGCGACCGTGGTGCTCGGTACCTTGACCGCGAACTGCATGAATCTTTATTCCGGCGCCCTCGCCGCGCTGGTCGCCTTCGACGTGCGCGTCAAGCGCGCGTTCGCGGCGCTGGGCGTGGGCATCATCGGCGCGCTGCTGGCTCTGGGCGGAGCGAATCCAGCCGACACGGCCGCGTTCTATACGAACTTTCTTTTGCTGCTCTCGTACTGGGCCTCGCCCTGGGCCGGTGTGGTGCTGGTTGACGCCTGGCAAGAGCGCGGCGTACGTCGCGATCCGCAGCGCGTGGCGGCATGGCGCCCCGGCGCGCTTGCCTGGATGCTCGGCCTCCTGGCCTCGGTGCCGTTTTGGAATCAGGCATGGTTCATCGGGCCTATCGCCCGCGCGTATCCGCAGTTCGGCGATCTTTCGTACTACGTCGGCATCCTCGTGGCCGCGGCTGCCATGGCCGCGATGAAACCCAGGCAATCACCGCGAGTACTGGAAGGCACATAGTCATGCTCGATGTCGATCACGTTCGCAAAGACTTCGGTTCGGTGCACGCCGTGAGCGACGTGCACTTTCGAATCGAGGACGGCACCACGTTCGGCTTGCTCGGCCCGAACGGCGCAGGCAAGACCACGACCATGCGCATGATCCTCGGGATTCTCGTGCCCGACGGCGGCCGCGTGACCTGGAACGGCGAGGCCATCCACGACCGGAGCCGGCGACATTTCGGTTATCTGCCCGAAGAGCGCGGCATCTACGGCAAGATGAAAGTGAAAGAGCAGATCACCTACTTCGGGAAGCTCCACGGTCTGCGCGAGCCCGACGTGAGCAAGCGGGTCGATCGCTGGATCGAGCGCCTGGGGCTCGCGGTCTACGCTGACCGTCCGTGCTCCGAACTTTCCAAAGGCAATCAACAAAAGGTGCAAGTGGCATGCGCGGCCGTGCACGAGCCGCAGCTCCTCGTGCTGGATGAACCGTTTTCCGGGCTCGATCCGGTCAACGCCGAGGTCTTGCTCGGCGTTTTGAACGAGATGCGCAGCAACGGCACGACGTTGATCCTTTCCAGCCACCAAATGTGGCAACTCGAAGACTTGTGCTCGCAGTTTTGCATCATCGCCGCCGGTGCGAATCGCGTCAACGGGACGCTGACCGAGCTGCGCAGCGCGTGGCCGACCCGCGTCGTACGCGTCGCCCCGCCGGCCGATTCGGTGCGCAGCTTGCTCGAGGGCGTTGCCGGCGCTCGCGCGCTCGCGCACGTGGACGGCGCCATCGACTATCAGGTTCCCGCGACGACCGACTTCGCGGCCCTGCTCCGCTCGCTGGTCGCCGCTGCGCCCGTCACAAAATTCGAGGCCATCGATCCCTCGCTCCACGAAATCTACTTGCGCGCCATCGGGGAGACCGCAGCATGACCCGCGATTGGACGATCGTCTACGCGGCCGAAATCGCGCGGCGCATCAAATCCCGGCCGTTTATCGTCGGGCTGCTCGTCGGGATTCTCGGCATCACGCTGCTCACCAAGCTTCCTTCGTTTCTCGATCGTACGATCACCAGCTCGAACGCGGTCGTGCTGGTCGGCGACGCGTCGCTGACTGCACGAGCAAAGCCGTTGCTCGCCGACTCCTACCACATTCTCGCCACGCTCCCCGCGCAACCAGTCGACGACGATCTGTTGAAGAGCCGGCACGCGAGCGCCGCCATCGCGCTCGCCGGCGCTCCAAGCGGTCTGCGGGTCATGGTCTACGCGCACGATCCGGCGAGCATTCGAGAAGCGACGCTGCGCCGCGAACTTTTACCGCTCCAATTGGAGCTTGCGACACACCGCAGCGCGGCCGCGGTGCGCGGTATATCCGACATTCCGATTCGGATCGAGGCCGTCGCTTCGAAATTCGCCTCTGCCGGGCAAGCGGCCGCGGCCAAAGGCATCGCGTACACGCTGATCATCTTTCTGTATCTGCTGATCTTGCTCAACAGCCAGCTGGTGATCAGCTCGGTCGCCGAAGAAAAGACCAGCCGAATCGCCGAGCTGCTCGTCGCGTCGGTGAACCCAACGGCGCTTCTGATTGGAAAAATCCTTGCGTCGGCGACACTTGGATTTCTGCAGCTCGCCGTCTTCGTGGGAACGGCCGTCTATCTCGGCAGCGGCGGCAGCTCGGGCGCGGCGCACGTGCAAAGCGGCAGCAGCGAGCAGCTCTTCTCGCTCAGTAGCGCGCTCGACGTGATTACGCCGTGGATCGTCCTCGCGTTCCTGGCCTTCTTCCTCATCGGGTTCCTGCAGCTCGCGACGCTCTTCGCGGGCGCGGCCTCGCTGATCAATCGCACCGAGGATCTCGGCAGCATCACGCTGCCGCTGGTCATGCCGGTCGTCGCCGCCTTCCTGATCGCGATCGTCGCGCTGGACGCGCCCGACACGCCGCTCGTCGTCGTCACGAGCTACGTGCCGCTGCTCGCGCCGTTCGTGATGTTCGCACGCATCGTGGTCAGCAACGTCCCCTTCTGGCAAATCGCGCTGTCGCTCGCGATCAACGTCGCCGCGCTCTGGGGAATCGCCGTTCTCGCCGGCAAGATCTACCGCGTCGGCATGCTGCTCTACGGACGCTCGCCGAGCTTGCGGCAAGTGTGGAGCGTCATCCGCAGCTAGCGAACGACATGAGGCTGAGTTTCAGGCATTCCGAGCTCTCGCGAACAGCAGCGTCACCATTAGGACGAGAGCCACGCCCGCAACCGGGATGCCGATATAGAGGCTAATCCACCGCAACGACGACGTCGATATCAAGGCGTTTGCGATGTTGACCGCCAACGCGGCGGAGACGACGCCCGTCAACGCGATCGTCTGCGTAAGGTTCAGCGTCGTTTTCAAGTCGGGCGCCCATTCTTCAAGTAGTAATATGTCATTCGGCTCATCCGGATCGACGTTGCACGTCTACCCTTAGGGCCAAGTCGAGCGATTGCCGATTCCGGTGCCCGCGTTAGGTTCACTTGCTGCTTTTCGACCGAAAAGCTAGTGCACGGTTCAGCCGCGCGGCGGCTGTCCCCAGCCGGATTGCACGTACGATCCGTCGATCACGATCGCGGGCACCGTTGGGTCGCCCCCCGTGTGGGCAAACATCGCCTTTCGCGCGCGCCGATCGTTTTGCGCATCATGCTTCGTGTAGCGGATACCGCGTGCGTCGTAGTATGCCAGCGCTTCCCGGCAGTACGGACACGTCGGGCTGATGTAGATTTCGAGCGTCGCGCCGACCGGCGGATGCTCGACGTCGATGGCCATAGCGAGAGATACCCTTCTCGGCGGCGAAGGGATTCCCCATGCCGCTTATCGTGGTCCCGACACCGCTTGGGAATCTGGGCGATATGACGCGCCGCGCAATCGAGGCCCTGCGCGACGCCGATCTGATCGTCGCCGAAGACACGCGCGTCGCTCGCAAGCTCTTGAACGCCTACGAGATCGGCCCCAAAGAACTGTGGAGCTATCGCGAGCAAAACGCCGCCGCGGTCACCGCAGGGATCCTCGAGCGCGCGCGCGAGCAGCGGGTGGCTCTGGTCACCGATGCCGGCATGCCCGGAATATCCGATCCGGGAAGCGATCTGATTGCCGCCGCACGCGCGCACGCGGTCGCGATCGACGTGCTCCCAGGTCCCAGCGCCTTGCTCGGCGCCGCCGTGCTCAGCGGCTTCGACGTTCGCCGCTTCATCTTTGAGGGGTTTCCGCCGCGTACGCCGGCGGCGCGCCGCGAACATTTTTCCGCAGCGCTGCGTGCCGGCGCCACCACGATTTGGTATGAATCCCCGCAGCGCATCGTCGCGTCGCTTGCGGACCTCGGGGCCGTGGCTCCGGGCGCGCAGGTCTTTCTCGTGCGCGAATACACCAAGCACTTCGAACAGCAATTACTCGGGACACCGGCAGCCGTCGCGGAAGGGCTCGCTCAGCCGGTGCGCGGGGAGATCGCCTTCGCCGTCGCCCCCTACGCGAGCGCCGCGCCCGCGGCGGCAATCGATGTGGACGGCGAGATCGACGCGCTGCTCGAGGGCGGGGCTAGCGTCGCCGATGTCGCAAGGAATCTGGCGCGGCGCGGCGCCGGGGAGCGGCGCGAGCTCTACGCCCGAGCCAGCGAGCGCAAGTCCGGCCGCCGGTAGCATGCCGCGGCGTGCCGGTCGCCGAACATGGACCCTCTTAAAATGAGCCGCACCTTTTACGTCACCACACCCATCTATTACATCTCGGGCAATCCTCATATCGGCCACGCCTACACCACGGTGGTGGCCGACGTGCTTGCGCGCACCGCGCGCGCGGGAGGGCCCGCATTTTTTCTCACCGGCACCGACGAACACGGCCAAAAAGTCGCCAATGCCGCGGCCGAGCACGGGAAGACGCCGCAGGAATGGTGCGATGAACTCGTGCCGCGCTGGCAATCGCTCTTCGCGAAATATCACGTCGAGTACGACGACTTCATTCGCACGACGCAAGTGCGCCATACAGCCAAGGTGCAGCGCGTCTTCGAACGGCTGCGCGAAAGCGGCGACGTCTACCTCGGAAAGTATGAAGGCTGGTATTGCGTCAACGACGAGACGTTTTGGCTCGAATCCAAACTCGTTGACGGCCGCTGCCCGACCTGCGGGCGCATCGTCGAGTGGATTTCCGAAGACGATTGGTTCTTTCGCCTCTCGGCGTACCGCGAC
Organism: Alphaproteobacteria bacterium; assembly: GCA_035523815.1. GTDB lineage: Bacteria > Vulcanimicrobiota > Vulcanimicrobiia > Vulcanimicrobiales > Vulcanimicrobiaceae > Aquilonibacter. Next base: position 29 of record DATKPZ010000139.1, on the reverse strand, counting down.
CGGTTGCTGGAGTATTTCAAAGCCAATCC
>DATKPZ010000138.1:0-4199 GCA_035523815.1 Alphaproteobacteria bacterium | reverse complement strand
GGTTATCGCAAGGCCGAGCCCCGTGCCGCCGTACTTACGAGTCGTCGAGCCGTCGGCTTGCGTGAACGCTCCGAATACGCGGGGCAACGCGGCCTCGTCGATGCCGATGCCCGTGTCACGCACGGCAAAGGCCACGTGGATCCCCTCGCCCGAACGCGAAACCAAGTCCGCGGTAAGCGCAACGCCGCCCTTCTCCGTGAATTTTATCGCGTTGCCGACCAGATTTACGAGCACCTGTCGCACGTGCGTGGGGTCGCCGACGACGCGCGACGGAATCGACGGATCGACGTACGTCATCAGCGAAATGCCTTTCACGTACGCTTGCACGCCGAGCATGCTTCCGACGCCTTCCACGCACGCAACCAGATCGAACTCGGCGACGTCGAGCTCGATCTTCCCGGCTTCAATCTTCGAAAAGTCGAGGATGTTGGTGATGACGCCGAGCAACGAGTGCGCCGAATCCCGGGCCGTCGAGGCGAATTCCCGCTGTTGCGGCGATAGGGCGGTTCCCAGCAAAAGCTCGGTTGCGCCGATGACACCGTTCATCGGCGTGCGTATCTCGTGGCTCATCGTCGCGACGAACTCGCTCTTGAGGCGCGAAGCTTCGACCGCTTGCTCGAGCGCCTCGTTTATCGCGCGCTCGGCTGCCTTTCGTTCACTCAAGTCGCGCGCAACGCCGAGCGTCATCGCTTCGCCGTCGATCGTCGCGCTCTGCACCGCGATCTCGACCGGAAATTCGCTGCCGTCCTTACGCCGATGGATCGTCTCGAACTTCAATGTGAAGTCACCCTGCTCGGGCAAGCGTTTTTCCGGAAGGTCGGCCTCGCCCGGCGCTCGCAAATCGTAGGGCGTCATCGAGAGCAACTCGCTCATGGCGTACCCGTACCGTTGGAGCGTGGCGCGGTTCGCCTCCACGATGCGATTATCGCGCCGGCGGACGAAGATGATGCTGTCGTTCGTGCTTTCCGCGAGCATACGATAACGTAGCAGCAGGTCACTGCGCTCCTTGACCTGCACCGCCATGTCATGCAGCGTGTCTGAGAGAACGGCGATCTCGTCATCACCGCCGAGCGGCTCGAGAATCGCACCGCGTCGCGCAAACGAGTCGGCCTGGCGAGTCAGGCGGTGCAACCGCCCAACGATTCGCCGCCCGAAGGTCAGCGTAAGTACGAGCGTGACAAGTACGCCGGCGATAGCGCCGGCGATTAAAACGGTTCCCCACTGCGACCACATGCGGTCGACCGCGCGACCCGCCTGGAGACGCTCGTTCCGTTCAGCCCCCTGAAACGCGGCTAAATCGAGTCGCAGGTGGTCATCGACCGATCCGGTCTTTGGGTCGTGCAACGAACGCGCAACCGAGGCCTCGTATACGGCTCGGCGGTTCCCCGCGTGCATCTGTCGCATGAGCGTACTGGCCTGTTGCCGGACGGTGAGCACTTCGTCGTCGATCGCGGCTGCGCGCGCGACTTGCGCAGGCGAGTTCGCGACCGACTCGCGCAGGCGCGCGATGTCGGCTGGAAGCGTCGCGGCCGTTCGAAAGTACGCTGCGTAGGCGAGCGGGCTTCCGCTGAGAATGTAGCTCCGCGCCTCGACGCCGGCTGTCGTGATATCGTCCGTGAGATGTCGCGCGAGCACTTCGGCGCGATCGGCTTGCTCGGCAGCGCGATATGCCTGCTCGGTTTGCTGCTGGAGCCGGGCCGCGAGAGCAACGAATAGCAAGAGCACGATCAGCGGGATCAGGCTTAGCCCGACGATGGAACGAGCAACGGAGCCGCGAGGAATTGTCACCACCACCTTTCTTCTCCCACCCCCGCAGAGAAAAAAGACCCTTACTGTGGTAATCGGTTGCTCGAAATCGCTTCTCTATGAACGCGTGACTAAAGACCCATGAAATCGCCATCAAAAGCGACCACGGTCGGCTGAATAGCGATCTATCCCGCTAACGCGGCTGCGGCCTTGTCCTCTTGAATGTGCGTGAAGACGTCGTACAGCGCTTCGTAGGCTTCGTCGATCTGCTCTTCGCCGAGCACCAGCGGCGGCGCGAAGCGGAGTGAGTTGCCGCCTGCACTTCCGACCAGCAATCCATGTTCGCGCAGCGCGGCCACCACGTCGGCGACCGGATACTTCTCGTTGAGCCCGAGCGCGCAGAGCAGCCCCATGCCGCGCAGCCCCGAAATCACGTTCGGAAACGCCAGGGCAAGATCGGCCAGTCGCGCCATGAGCTGCACTTCGCGCACCTTGACGTATTCGGCCAGGTCGATCGCGTCGCGCACGCGCAGATGCGCGAGTCCGGCGGCGCACGGAACGGGCGAACCGCCGAACGTCGTGCCGTGATCGCCCGGCTGCAGCGCGTCGATGGCCTTCTCCCCGACCAGCATCGCCCCGATCGGCAAGCCGTTGGCAAGCGCCTTCGCCATCGTCACGACGTCCGGCGTCACGCCGAAACGCTGAAACGCGAACAGCGGGCCGAGGCGCCCCATGCCGCACTGAATCTCGTCGAAGATCAAGAGCGCGCCGTGCTTATCGCACAAGTACCGCGCCATCGCGAGGAACTCCACGCTCGCCGGATGCACGCCGCTCTCTCCCTGCACCGGCTCCACGATGAACGCGGCGACCTTGTCGTTGAAGTTTTTGTCGAGCGCGCTCATGTCGTCGAAGGGCGTAAAGGCGAAGCCCTCCGGAATCGGGCCGAAGCCTTCCTTATACTTGTCGTTGGCGGTCGCGGCCAGCGAGCCGTAGGTCCGGCCGTGGAACGAGCCGGTGCACGCCAGGATCGTGGTGCGCTCCGTCTCGCCCTTGCGGAAGGCGCGCTTGCGCGCGAGCTTGATCGCCGCCTCGTTGGCTTCGGTGCCCGAGTTGCAAAAGAACGCCCGTGCAAGGCCGCTGCGCGCGACCAGTTCCTTGGCCAGCGTTCCGGCGGGCTCGTGGTAGAACAGATTGCTCGCATGAACGAGCGTGCGCGCCTGATCCGAGATCGCTTGCGAGATCCACGGATGACAATGTCCGAGCGCACAGACGGCGATGCCGGCGATGAAATCGAGGTACTTGCGTTCCTGATCGTCGTACAGATAGCAGCCTTCGCCGCGTACGATGTTGATCGGCGCGCGGTTGTAATTCGCGAGCAATGCGTCGTTCATGTCCGGTAACTTGCGTTGATGCGCACGTAGTCCTTTGAAAGATCGCAACCCCAGGCGGTCGCGCTGGCCTCGCCGAGCCCAAGGCGCAGATCGACGACGATGTCGGTGATCTCGAGTTCGTGGTGCGCTTCGGCTTCGCTGAGCACCTCGATTGCGCCGGTCTCGACCCAGGTTTTCCCGTTGAGCAGCAACGACCACGTCTCCGGGTCGAGTCCGGCGTTCACCGAACCCGCCGCGGCGATGATGCGTCCCCAATTCGGATCCTCGCCGTAGAGCGCGGTCTTCACGAGATTGCTATTGATCACCGCGCGCCCGATCGCGCGGGCCTGCGCGACGTCCTTTGCGCCGGTGACGTTCAAGGTGAGCGTCTTGGTCGCGCCCTCACCGTCGGCGACCATCGCCAGCGCCAGATCCAAACACACCTGACGCAGCGCGAGCGCGAACGGCGCGGGTGGTGCGTGCTCGCCGGCGGGCGCAAACGCGTAGGCCGCATCGTTGGTCGACATGCAGCCGTCGACCGAGATCATGTTGAAGCTCGCGTCGCACGCTTCGCGCAGTTCGTTTTGCAGCGCCTGCGCCGGCATTGGAAGACTGGTCGCGACGAAGGCGAGCATTGTCGCCATGTTGGGAGCGATCATCCCCGAGCCTTTGGCAATGCCGCCGACCGTGTACTTCTTCTCGCCGATGTAGAATTCGTAGGCGGCGAGCTTGGGCACCCGATCGGTGGTCATGATCGCTTCGGCCGCGTCGTTGCTCGATTTGATGCCGTTCTCGAGCTGCTCGATCGCGCGCTCGAGGCCGCGTTGCACGCGGTCCATCGGCAGCGGGACGCCGATCACGCCCGTCGACGCGACGATCACGCTGGTCGCCGGAACTTTGAGCAGCGCGCCGGCCTGGCGCGCCGTCGCGCGAGCGTCGCGATCGCCGCGTTCGCCGGTGCAGGCGTTGGCGCATCCGGAATTGCACACGATCGCGCGAAACGCGCCGTCGAGCGCGATGTGCTCGCCGCTGACCAGCACCGGTGCGGCTTTGATCTCGTTGGTCGTGATGACCGACGCGCAG
>DATKPZ010000137.1:0-2679 GCA_035523815.1 Alphaproteobacteria bacterium | reverse complement strand
GCGTCGAAGTCATTGCGGCGATCGGCCTGAATAACTACCTCAGCCGCACGATCAACGCGTTACAGCCTCAGCTGCACGCGCCATAATGCGTTCCGCGCGGATCAGCCGCGTGCCGCTCCAGCGATCGTGCAGCATGATCCGGCGCGAAAACGGCGCCCAGAGCAGGATCAACCACCACAGGAACAGGACCAGCAGATAGCGCCAGAGCGAACGCACGAGGCCGGGCTGGCGAAAATCGGTCGTCACGACGCGAAGTCCGGTAATCATCATGCCGAAGCTTTGACCGGCGACGCCGACGAGCAGCCACAGATAGAGCGCGGTAAAGAAGATCGTGGGACTGGCCGAATAGCGCCCGACGACGGAGAGAAATTCGCCGAACCAGCGGCTCTGCGTGATGTTGTGGAGATCGGCATCGGTGAGGTAGTAACCGAACGGCGAATGGCCGTGCGCACCGGCGAATACGAGAACGAGCGCGGCGACGACGCCCGAGTCGATCGCAATCGACCAGAACCGGCGCCAAATGCCGGCACAATCCGCCCGCGTCACGCGCGCGCTGACCGCCGTTGCGAGCTTGGGCGGCTCTTGCGGAATTTCGCGTGCAACCCAGGAACGCGCCGTTTCGTATTGAGGCGTCGAAGCGAATTCGCGCAGGTCGGCGATCCGCCGCGTCGCGTACGGCTCGCCGCCCATCCATTCTCCCAAGCGCAGCACGCCGTCGCTTGCGATCTCGCGCCCTTGCTCGGTGAACTGCTCCATGCTGATATGGCGCCCGAAACTATGGAAGGAGGAGATGACGATCGAGCGCGTCGCGGCGTCGAGCGAGCCGCAGAGCAACAAGCCGACTTTGTCGCACGTGTGACTGCACGTGCGCAGCCATCCGCCGAAGATCAGCGAGATGATGGGGTTCTCGTTGCCGTTGACGCTGAGCAACGAAAGAAAGCGCGTGTGTCCGGCGGAGATGTGACCCAGCTCGCGGCCGACCGCGAAGGTCAGCTCGTCGTCCTCGAAGTGTTCGACCCAGTGCGTCGAAAGCACGAGCGAATAGGGTTCACCGAATCCGAGTGCCGCGACCGGGACGTAGTTGTCCTCGCGCACGAAAATGAGCGGCATGGCTAGGTCGAGGCGGACGCACGCGCTCTTGACGATCGCAAAGACGCGCGGGTATTGCGACTCGTGGATCATAACCGACGATCCGATCAGCCGTCCGCGCGCGAGCGTCACGTAGAGCATCGCCACCACGATGAAGAGCGCGACTTCGGGTATGCCCACGCTCTCGTGAATGACGAAGCCGATCAAGGTCGCCATCGGGAATGCGAAGAGCAGGGTAAGGATGAAGGCTAGGCGCTCTCGCGGGTCTCGAATAGAGGCCGGGCCGGTGAAGAGTGGGCTTGCCATGCAGTGGCAAGTTTGATACCGTTGCCGCCGTTCCGCTTTACCGCGTACATTTCACGATCGGCCGCAGCGACCAGCGCCGGCGCCGAGGTGCACGAGCCGGGATAGGTCGCAACGCCGATACTGGCGCGCACGCGAAATGCGCCTTCGTCGATCGCCAGCGGTTCATCGAGGCTCCGCAGGATCTTGCGGGCAGCGTCGGCAGCCGCATCTTCGGTATAGAGGTCGTCGATCACGACGACGAATTCATCGCCGCCGATGCGGGCGACGGTATCGGAGGCGCGTACGTGGCGCGTCAGGCGATCGGCAACCGCAACGAGCACGCGATCGCCGTAGGCGTGGCCGTGCACGTCGTTGACGCTTTTGAAGTCGTCCAGGTCGATGAAGAACACCGCGCAGCGCTGGCCGCTGCGTTCGCAGCGGGCAAGCGAGACGCGCAGGCGCTCTTCCAGGGCGTGCCGGTTCGGCAAATGCGTCAGCCCGTCGCGTAGCGCGAGCTCGCAGAGTTCGGCTTCGCGCTCTTTGAGGTCGGTGATGTCGAGCACCGTGCCGATGCGCGCGATCGGGGCGCCGCCCTCGTCGAACATCGTGCGCAAACGCTCGCGCACGCTGCGCACGCGGCCGCCCTGGCACAGAATGCGGTGATCGCACGTATAACTGAATTCGTTTTCGCCCTCGGCCAGCGTTCGCGCAATCTGCTCGCGGTCGGCCGGATGATCGAAGCTGCGCAGCGAGAGCTGCGTGGTTTCGTAGGGAAGGCCCAGCAAGTTGGCTAGCCCTTCCGAAATTGCGACGGTTCCGGTGCGGAGATCTTCGTGCCAGGTGCCAAGGCCCGCCGCGCGTTCGGCGTGGGGGTACGCTGCCGCGAGCGAGCTTCCCGGATCCGCGATCTCGGCGGCGCGCCCGGTCACGCCGGCGATTGCGCCCTGCGGGTCGAGCAGCGGCTCAACCTCGAAGGCGAGGTGCGTTCCGAAAACGTGGGCGTCGAAGGCGAGCGTCTCGCCGCCCAGGGCCCACTGGTGCGCGAGGATCGGGAAGGGGTCTGCTCCGTCCCAGAGATCGCTCACGTGGAGGTCGCCCGTGCGCTCACCGATCCCCGCGAAGCCGCGCAGCCGAGCCGTAAGCGACGTGACCCGCAGTGAAGTATCGGTGTTCCAGATCAGCGCCTGGTTGCGCATAGTCGTTCTCTCTCCGTAAGCGTCTCTGGGTGTGCTCATCCTAGCTCCCCTGGGCCGCGCGGATCATCCGTGGAAACCCCTGGGGTCCAAAAACGCGTACCCTTGCTCG
>DATKPZ010000136.1:0-17491 GCA_035523815.1 Alphaproteobacteria bacterium | reverse complement strand
ATCGCGCGCGGCTCGTTCTCGTCGACGATCCGGACGCGCTGCCGCACGACCTTATCGACCAGAGGATCGAGCACGCCTGCGCTCCAATCCGGCGCGCCGAGCGCCTCGACCGCGACGCACGCGCCGTCCTCGCCGACCGCCAGCAAGCGCGCCTCTCCGCCGAGCAAGTTTCCGATCGCTTCGCGCACCGTGGTCACGACCGCGGTCGCGTCGAGCGTCGTGAAGAGGCGACGCGCGGTTCGCGTGAGCGCGAGCAAGCGATCGTGTTCCTCGGCCAGTGCCGTCGTCCGCTCGACGTCGCCGGTTATATCGCGCTCGATCGAAATCCAATGCGTGACCACGCCGTCGGCATTACGAACCGGATGCAGCGACACCTGATTCCAATAGGTCGATCCGTCTTTGCGATAGCTGGCTATCTCAGCCTTCGTGGGAGCTCCACTCAACATCGCCTCACGCACGGCGCGCATGCCTTCGTCATCGGGCATGCCCTTGCGAAAAAACGACAGCGTGCGCCCAATCGACTCATCGCGGGTGTAATTCGTTTGCCGGGTGAACGCGTCGTTCGCGTAAGAAAGCGTGAATTCGCCGTCCGCGCCGATCGTGTACACCAGGATCACGTCGCCTGCAACGTTGATAGCATCGAGCAAAAGCGCGATCTCGCGCTCCTGCGCCCGCTGCTCGCTCATATCGAAGGCCATGAGGTGGATGCGTTCGCGCCCGCCTTCGATCGCAACGTCGATGCGAATCTCGACCGGATAGCTCGTGCCGTCCCGGCGACGAAGATCCGCCCGGCGCGTAATATCCTCGCCGGCCCGCCCGCGCACGAGAAACTCCCGAATCGTCGCCTGCGTCATCGACGGGACAACGTCGAAAATCGGCATCCCGACGAGTTCTTTCATCGAATAGCCGAGCCGTTCGCACGCCCCGCGCGACGCGAAGAAGATCGTCTCGTCGGCGCCGTCGATCATCAACACGTCGGCTCGCGCCGCTTCGAAGAGCGAGAGCGCGCGCCGGCGCGTCTCGAAGACGTCCATCAACGCGTTCGCCAGGGCGCGAAGTTCGCGCAACTGCGGCTCGGTTAGCGTGCGCGGCCGAGCGTCGAGCACGCACAGAGCGCCGAGCACCAACCCACGCGAGGTGACCAAAGGCACGCCCGCAAAGAAGCGCACGTTCGACGGTCCCGAGACCAGTGGATTGCCCCGGAAGCGTTTGTCGGCAGCCGCATCCTCGACGACGAGCGGTGCGCCGGATGCCACGATATGAGTCGAGAACGACACGTCGCGCGCGGTTTCGCGCAGCTCGAGTCCGCGCGACGACTTAAACCAGACGCGCGTCTCATCGACCAGGGAAATCGTCGCCATCGCCGTTCCCGCTAACTCGAGCGCGAGCTGCGTAAACGCCTCGTAGGCCGAACCCTCGCGCGAGTCCAGCAGCTGATACGCCTCGAGCGCCCCAAGCCGCGCCGACTCGTCCGCCGGCTTGGCCGCGGCCCGCACCTAGCCGGCCCTCATGTCGATCACGCGCGATCCCTCTTGCGAGCAATGAACGCACGCACGTCCTCGAAGGAACGCGCGTTTAGGACGTCTTCTTTAGTGAGGCCGGCCCGCCGCGCCTGTCCAACGCCCAGTTCGATTTCCGTTAAGTCCTCGACCCCATGCGCGTCGGAATCGACGGTAAATGTAACGCCGAGCTCCTTGGCGCGGCGCGCCAGCGGCGCGGGAAGATCGAGCCGCATGGCTTGTCCGTCGATTTCGAGTGCGGTTCCGGTGCGCGCCGCCGCCGCAAAGACGGCATCATAGTCGAACTCGTAGCCGGGAAAGCTTCCCAGCATGCGACCCGTCGGATGTCCGATAATGGTCACGTACGGGTTTTCGCACGCGCGGATGATTCGCGCCGTCATCGCGTCCCGCCCGATGTCGAAGTCCGAGTGCACGCTCGCGATCACGACGTCGAGCTTTGCGAGCACCTCGTCGTCGAAATCCATCGCTCCGTCCGGAAGAATATCGACTTCGCTCGCGCAAAACGTGCGCATCCCGATCCGTGCGGAAAGCTCGTCGACGAGCGCCCGCTGCGAACGAAGTTTTTCGGGGTCGAGTCCGTAGATTCGCCCACGACCCCACGAGTGATCGCTGATCGCGTGATACTCGTAACCGCGCGCCTTCGCCGCCGCGATCATCGCTTCGAGCGAATCGCGCCCGTCGCTCATCGTGCAGTGCATGTGAAAGTCCCCGCGCATGTCGCCGACTTCGAGCAAGTCCGGCAGCTCGCCGCGCAACGCCAGGTCGATCTCGTCGAGCCCGCTGCGCAGTTCGGGGGGAATGAACGCCATGCCGAGCGCCTCATACACGCCGGCCTCGTCCGCACAGGTGATCGCGTCGCCGCTTTCCAGGTTGAGGATCCCGTTCTCGCTGACGCGCAGCGCCTTGCGGACCGCATATTCGCGCAACTTGATATTGTGCTCGCGCGAACCGGTGAAGTGTTGCAGAAGGTTCCCGTAGAGATGATCCGGCAGGACGCGCAGGTCGATCTGGAATCCGTCATCCAACCAGATGCTGGTCTTGGTGCCTCCCTCCGCGAGCACGGCGCTCGCGCGTTCCCACTTGGCAAAATATCCGGTGATCGCCGCCGCGTCACTCGCCGTGCACACGAGGTCGATATCACCGACCGTGACTTCTTGACGGCGCGCACTGCCCGCGTACACGAGGCGGTCGTGCGGCGGTCCTGCTTGCAAGTATTCCATGGCCTCGCGCGCGATCACCAGCGCCCGCGCAAGCGGCATCCGGCGCGCGCGTCCTTTGTAGGCGAGGATCCCGCGTTTCCAATTCTCGATCGTCTTTGGGCCAAGACGCGGTACGCCGGCGAACGCGTCACGCTCGATCGCCGCTTCGAGATCGGAGAGCGATCCGATTTGAAAATCGTTCCACAGCGACGCGGCGGTCTTCGCACCGATGCCGGACACGCCGAGCACCTCGACGATCGTCGGGGGAAAGATCGCATAGAGCTCATCGAGTGCGTCGCAGCCTCCGCGTTCGAGTAGCTGCGAAATCACCGTTCCGATCGACTTTCCGATTCCAGGCAGTTTCGTCAACTCGCCGGCCGTTGCGATATCGCGCAGCGGGGCTGCGTTCTCAACCGAGGCCGCAGCTTTTTCGAAGGCGGTGTACTTGTAGAAGCTCATCCCCGCCATCTCCATGAGCGTGCGGATCTCCAGGAGCTTCGCTGCGACTTCGGCATTGGAGAGCATCGTATCGATTATAATCCCCTGCGGATTCTTCGACCCGGGCGGCGAAAACGCCCCCGATGCAGATTCTGCGCATGCGCGACGCGACGTACGTCCGGGGCGCGCAGACGATCGTTCCCCCGGCGAACCTGGACCTTTCGCCGGGCGAGTCTTTCACGCGGCTTTGCGCCTGCGCGCGCGAAGCCGAAGCGCTTGCCATGATGGCGTCCGCGCTTGCCCGCGCGACCGCCGGGTCGGTGACGATCGGCGAGTACGATCCGCGCGTGCAGCCGGCCCACTGCAAGCGCATCGCCGCGTTCGTGCCGCACGATCCGCTGCCGCTCTCGCAGATCGATGCGGCAAGGTACGTCACCTACCGCGCAGCGCTGTGGGACCTCGATCCCTCGCTCGCGCGCGAACGCGCTCGTGAACTCTACGCGCGGCTCGGCGGACTGCACGAGGCATTCGCCTATCCGATCGTGGCAGCGCTCCTCCCATCGCCGCAGTTGCTCGTGCTCGATCGCCCGCACCCCGCCGGATTACCGCAGATCTTGCAGGCCGCGGCCGGCTGCGCGGTGCTGATCGTTCAAACGCGGGGCTACGCGTGACTCCCCGCGCGCTGCGCGCGATCGTCGGCGCACGCCTGCGCGTCGAACGCCGGGCGCTCGCGTTCGGTTGCGCGAGCGCGGCGATCGTCGGCTTCGTCCAGCCGCACGGCGTCGCCGCAATCACCGATCCGCTCACGGCCGATATCGCCACGCGTAGCGTGTGGCTCGCGGGGCCGATGTTTTTTTGTTCGACCATCGGCATCGCTATTGCGCTCTTGCAGGGACCGGGGCGACACACGTTCCTGGATACGAGCGAGCGCAGTGCCCCGCTCTTCGGTCGCGAGCTCGCACGTGCGAAGGCACTGGCTCCCGTGCTCTGCGCAACGCTCGCCACCCTCGTCTACTGGGCCGCGCAATTCCTGAGCGGTTTCGCAGCGCCGCCGGTGTTCTTCGTTCTCGCGCTGGCCTGCGTCATCGCCAGCACGCTGGTGGCGTTGAATGCAACGGTCCACCGCGGCGCCGGGCGCATACTCGCACTCGCCTTGGCCGGCGCGACCGTCGTCGTCACTTATCTCTTGGCGGTGTATGCCGATGCTTATTCGACGAAAAGTGGCGACGCCGTCGGCGTCGCCACTGAACTGATCGTCAGCTCGGTCATCGCGTTCCTGGCGCTGCGCCAGTACGGCGAATCACTCGCACGATACGATCCACTCGACGCTTTCGAGCGAAGCTAGCGCTTCGCCGGCAAGCTTCGCGCGGCTTCGCTCGCGCCCATCACGCCGATATCGCTGCTCCGGATGTCGAGAGCTTCTCGAGCATCGTGCGATTGAATTGCGCAAGGTCCTCGGCCCCGCGCGTCGTGACCCAGTTTGAGTCGCCGACCGTGGGCTGATCGCGGTACAGCCCGCCCGCGTTACGGATATCGTCGGCAATCGAATGCGCGCCGGTCACCTGACGCGAGCGCGCCAGCTGCGAGGAGATCAGAACCTGCGCGCCGTGACCCACCGAAAAGATCGGCTTCTTGGCCGAGTCGAACTCGCGAACCAGGCGCTGCACCTCTTTATTGGTGCGAATCCGGTCGGGCGACGTGCCGCCGGGGATCAGTAGCGCGTCGAAGTCCTCGGCGGTGCAGTCCGCGACCAGTTCTTCGGCCCGAACGCTCTGCCCGTCATCGAGGCCTCGCTTACCGCGGATGCGGGTTCGCGCTTTCTCGTCGATTCCGACGATCGTCACGATCGCACCGGCCTCTTCGAGCGCTTTGCGCGGCTCGAACAAATCCGCTTCTTCAAATCCGTCGCCGATTAACGCGGCGATACGCTTTCCATCTATACCTTGCATCGTGGGGCCGATCTTTCGCTTTGGCTCTTAGAGTGTCCCACCCGTTTGTTGAACGGCTGCCCGGAGGAGGTAAGCAAGCTCGAGCTCGATCTTCCCGAGTGGATCGAGCACCTCGTCGGCGCCCAGTGCGGCGAGCGCCGGGTTGCGTTTGGTCATATCGCCCTCGGGCACCCGGTGGCGCGGGTTGATCTCGCGCATGTAGATGCGCGCATCGTAGCGGACCGGCCCGTCGGGCAGAAAATACAGCGGATCGAGGCCGAAGGCGTAGACTTCGAGCGAGAGGATGCCGGTGCGCTGAAGGAACTCGATTGGGCGCGTTCGCAGCGCCTGCGCGAGGCGCGCGAGCGCGGAGATGCCCACCCGCTCGGACCCGGCGAGCACTGCCGCGAGGCGTTCGAGCGGCAAGCCGGTGACCTCAGCCAGATGTCCGTGGTTCACCTCGCGCTCGGCGGCGAGCGCCGCGAGACCGCGGCCGAAGGCCGCGCCTCCCGCGGTCCCTACTCGCCCGTCCCAGACCGGTTCGTCGGCATTGATCATTGCCGGGCCGGCTCCGTGGAAACATAGACGCCGTCCTGCTCCACTCGGACCTCGAAGCGGGGCACGAGAGCGAGGTCGCCCAGCGTCATCGCGCCCGTACGCAGATCGAAGCACCACGCATGCCACGGACAGGTCACCGTGTATCCTTCCACCCAACCGTCGACCAGCGGGCTGCCCTGGTGCGGGCACGCGTTCTCGAGCGCATAGTACGTTCCGCCGACGTTGAACACCGCGACGTCATAGCGTCCCACCGCAAAAGCGCGCGATGCACCGGGCGGAATCGCCGCCGGATCGGCCACGCGAACGAAATCCATGGGGTCGCTGCGCTCTAGAAGAGTGATTTGATCATACCGCCGTCGACTGCGATCGTCTGTCCGGTGACATATCGCGCGGCCTCGCTGCACAAGAACGCAACGGTCGGTGCGAACTCCTGCGGCGTCGCGACGCGTCCGAGCGGAATGTCGGCCTTCGCTCCCGCCAGCAACACGGCTTCATCGGGATAGAGTTGGCGCAGGCGATCCGTATCGATGCGCCCGGTCGCGATCGCGTTGACCGTAATCCCGTCTTTCGCCACTTCGAGCGAAAGCGTTTTGAGCGCGGCGACGAGCGCGGTGCGAAAGGCGTTGGAGAGCGTGAGATTGGGAATCGGCTGCTTCACCGAGCTCGAGGTCAGTGCAACGATGCGACCCCAGGCGTTCGCCGCCATGCCCGGCAGTACACCGTAGGTGAGCTCGAGCATGCTGCGCAGCACGCCGCGGTAACCCGCGTCCCAATCATCGAGCGTCATTTTTGTAAACGTGCCCGGCTTGGGACCGCCGCCATTCAGCACGACAATCTCGACGTTGCCGAAAGCGCCGTTCACGTCGCTCAAAAGTTTTGCGATCGATTTCGAATCGGTGAGATCGACCTCGAATGCGCGCGCGTCGGTCGCGCCCGCGTCCTTCGCGCGTTTCGCGACGGACTCGAGCCGCTCGCGGCGGCGCGCGGCGACCGCGAGCGTAACACCCTGCGCCGCGAGTTCGATCGCAACGGCTTCACCTAACCCCGAGCTTGCGCCGGTAACGAGCGCGACCCGGCCGCGAATTCCTAGATCCATGTCTCCTCCTCGCTCCTACGGAACGCCCTTCGTCAAGCGGGGTTGCGCGGCGCAAGCAAAAACTCTTGCGCGTGATGAATCCGTATGAAGACATCGTCGAGCGGCGCACGCAGCTCGTGTTTCCCCAGGACGCCAACGTGCTCGGGACGCTTTTCGGCGGAAAAGCGGTCGCCATCATGGATGAGGTCGGCGCGATCGTCGCGATGCGTGCCTGCCGCAAGGCGGTCGTCACCGCCTCGATCGATCGCCTGGATTTCAAGGAGCCGATCCGCGTCGGCGAATTCGTCGAGGTCGTCGCCCGGATCGTCAAGGCCGGCCGGACCTCCCTGACCGCGCAGGTCGAGCTCTGGGCCGAGGACCCGGCCAGCGGCCGCCGGCGCCTCTCGACCGCCGGTTCGTTCGTCTTCGTGGCCATCGACGAGCGCGGCAAGCCGACCCCGATCCGCGATTAGCGCCTTTACCCTTGCGGCGGGTCCGGCTCTTTGCTATGCTACGCCGGTCGCCGGGACGGAGCCGGGGCCTGAAGGCCGGCCCCAAGCCCTGTACCCGAGCGAGACTATTCGCTCGCTAAGGAGCTACCTTTCGTGCCTCTCACCAAAGAACAAAAAGCGGAGATTGCCGCCAAGTACGGCCGCGGATCGAACGATACCGGCTCGGCCGAAGTGCAGATCGCAATCCTCACCGCGTCGATCAATCAACTCACCGATCACCTCAAGGTCCACAAGAAGGATCATCACAGCCGCCGCGGCCTTTTGCTGCAAGTCGGCCAGCGCCGCCGTCTTTTGAGCTATTTGCAGAAGAAAGATCTGGAACGCTATCGCGCGCTGATCGGCGAACTCGGTTTGCGCCGCTAAACGATCCTACCGGCGTGCGCCGGAAAAAGGTTACTTCGCCAAAACGGCACGCGCGTGACTTCCACGCGGGTGCCGTTTTGTTACGCTGAACTCGCGCGTGAGCTGTGAGACGATGAAGAGGCCGCGTCCCGATTCGCTCATGACGTCGATCGGCAGCATCGGCGCCCGCTCGAAACCCGGCCCGTCGTCGATGACGTGAAGCACGAGATCGCCGCCGGTGTTGTCCAAGACGAACTCTACCGCTCCGGCGGCGTGGCGGACCACGTTGCCGGCTAACTCGCCGAGCACGAGTTCCGCGGTCTCGAGGCGCAACTCCGAGAGCCCGTATCCGATGAGCAGCGCCCGAAACTCGCGGCGCATGCGCGAGAGTCCCTCTGCATCGAGGCTTGCAAACGGCCAGCGCCGCATGTTCGCAACGCGTTGATCGCGGTTGACGCGCAGCGTGAGAATCGCTACGTCGTCGCGGGCCCCTTCCGGCAACACGCGTTCGCGAATGAAAGAGGCAGGGTGCGTCGCATGCACGATCTGCGGACCGGCGAGCGTCGCGCGCAGCAATTGCGCGCCGCCTTCTAAGTCGCGCGATGACTCGACGAGACCGTCAGTGTAGAACACGAGGATGTCGCCGTCACCGACGCTGACGCTGCACGCGCGAATCGACATACGGTCACGCAAACCCAGGGGAAGATCCACGAAGACGAGCTCTTCGAGGCTGCCGTCGGGACGCCGGACGTACGGCGGCATGTGGCCGGCGCTCGCATACACCATCGTGCTGGCGATCGGATCGATCACACCGACGAACGCGGTGACGAAGCGATCCGGATCGTCCATGCGCAAAGCTCGGTCGGCTGAATTGAGCATCAGCACCGGGTCGGCGTGCACCTGTGCGATCCCGCGGATGATCTGACGCATGTTGCTCATGGTGACCGCAGCGTCCAGCCCGCTTCCGGCCACGTCGCCGATCGAAACGACGATCCGCCCATCCGCAAGGGCGAATGCATCGTACCAGTCGCCCCCGATTTGCGCTTCGCTGCGCCCGGGCACATAGATCGCATCGAGTGCAATACCGTCGATTTCCGGCAAGCGACGCGGCAGCGAAGCGGCCTGCAGCGCGTCGGCAACGCGGTGCTCGCGCTGATAGAGCTGCGCGTTCGCGATCGCCAGCGCGGCGCGCCGCGCGACTTCCTCCAAGAAGCCCACGCCTGCGGCACCGTAGGCGTCGCCGTCCTCGAGCCGCACGAACGAAATCGCCCCGATCGACTTGCCGCGCACGTGCATGGGAACCACGATCGTCTCGATCACGGTGTCGTTCACGTTTTCGACGAAACGCGCCGCGCGAGCATCACCGTAAACGTGCGCGCGTATGCGCGAGAGCGGCACTTCGCGGCGGATCGAATCGCAAGCGAACGCCGCCGTTCGCGGGACGCCGTTCGTCAAGAGGTCGATCTGGCACGAGTCGGCCAGCATCGGAACGGCCGCTTCGCAGATATGCGCAAGCGTGGGATCGAGCTCGAGCGAGCTATTGACGATGCGGCCAAGCTCCGCAAGGTACGTCTGCTCTTGCGCGATCCGCTTCTGATCGTCGATGTCCGTGCTCGTACCGAACCAGCGCACGATGCGGCCGCCGTCGTCGCGCATGGGCGCGGCACGCGAAAGGAACCAGCGCGAGCGGCCCTGCGCACCGACGAGCCGGTGCTGCGTCTCGTACGGTTCACCGGTCCGGATCGAGTGGCTCCAGCGTTCGAGCGTCTGGGGCCGATCGAGCGGATGCACGCACCGCTCCCACCCCTCGCCGATGCATTCTTCGAGCGAGCGGCCGGTGTACTTGAGCAGCGCCGCGTTCGCGTAATCGTGTTCGCCCTCAGGGTTCGCCGACCAGACGAGGTCGGGCAGGGCTTCCGCGATTGTCCGCAGCTGCCGGTCGCGCGCCTCGCTTGCGGTTCGCTGATCGTGAATGTCCATGCCGGTACCGATACGATGAACCGGCAAGTCCGGCGACGTGACGTGTACCCAGCGCAGTGAATGCCAGCGGAACATCCCGTCAGAGCGGCGCCTGAGTCGAAAGTCGACCTGCACGTGCCCGGCGCGCAGCGCGCGCATCAACACCGGCAGGTCGAGCGGATGGACGAGCGCGTTGCGCTCGTCGATCGTCGAGCCGGCCGGCAATCCGGTATATTCGAGCCATGCGCGATTGACGAAGGTGAGCCGATCCTCGTCATCGGTTGTCCAAACCATCAGCGGCAGCGCATCCGCGAGATTCCAAAATCGATCGTCGGCGGCGCGTTCGAGATCGCTGCGATCGCACACCGCAAACCATTCGCGCAGCCGGCCGTTGCGCTCGCGCGTCGGCACGAAGGTTGCCGAAAACAGCGCGTACTCGTTGGTTGCCGAACGCAGGCGAAAGCGCAGCTCGAAGGGCTGCTCGATTCGAACGCCGGCTGCGAATTCCGCGAGCGCACGCGGAAGATCGTGCGGATGGACGGCAAGCTGCCAGCCGTTTCCGATCGAGTGCTGCAGGTCGAGGCCGGTAAAAGCGCTCCAGGACGGGTTTGCGTAGACGCTCGTCCCGTCAGATGCGGTCACGAGCACAGCTCGGCCTAGGCGTTGCGCGAACACGCGCAGCGCGGAGGCCTCGAACTCGTCCATCGCCCCGGAGGTCATTCTTGCTCGTGTTCTCTACCCTAGAGCAAGCAAGGCTCAAACGTCCGAGCGCCTAACTCCGCTTGCGGGCGTAGGCTCGGCGGACGGCTTCTTTGATCGCCGGCGTCCCCATGCCGTAGTGCTCGATCAGTTCGACCGGGTCGCCGGACTGGCCGAACCGGTCCTGTACCCCGATGAACTCGATCGGCACGGGAGCATGGGCCGCGAGGGTCTCCGCCACGGCCGAACCCATCCCGCCATGCACCTGATGTTCCTCGACCGTCACCACGGCGCCGCATGCCCGCGCCGCCTCGACGATCGCCGTGTCGTCCATCGGCTTGACCGTATGATTGTTGATGACGCGGGCCTCGATACCGTCCTCGCGCGCAAGTTCCTCGGCTGCCATCAGCGCGTTGTAGACCAAAATCCCGCAGGCCACGATGGCGACGTCGTTGCCGGCGCGGAACGTCTGCGCCTTGCCTACTTCGAACGGCGTGGCGGCGGTCGTCACGATCGCCGACTTGTCGCGTGCGAAGCGCAGATACACCGGGCCGAAGCGCTCGGAGAGCGCGAGCGTGGCCGCGCGCGTCTGCACCGAATCGCACGGCACGACGACGGTCATATGCGGAATGACGCGCATGATCGCGATGTCTTCGATCGCTTGATGGGTGGCGCCGTCGGGACCGACCGAAACGCCGGCGTGCGCGCCGGCAATCTTCACGTTGCTCTCGTTGAGCGCCATGATCGTGCGAACTTGTTCCCACGAGCGGCCCGGATTGAACATCGCGTAGGACGCGATCCACGGAACCTTGCCCGTCGCCGCGAGACCTCCGGCAAGGGCAACGAGCATCTGCTCGGCGACGCCGATTTCGATGTACTGCGAGGGGTGCGCTTTCTTGAACCCTTCCATGCGCGTGGACTCAGCGAGGTCAGCGCAAACGCCGAGCACGTTCGGGTTGCGATTCCCGGCCTCGATCAGTCCTTCGCCGAAGCCGTTGCGCGTCGGAACGAATTTGAGCTCACCGGCATTGCGATAATCGACCAGCGCCATCGCGCGCGCCGCGGCATCGAGCGTTTGCGTGCTAGACATTGGCGAGAATCCTTTCCCGAGCGGCGGCGAGTTCGGCCAGCGCCTCATCGGCCTGATCTTTGTTCGGCGGCTTGCCGTGCCAGGTGTAATCGCCTTCCATGTAGCTCACGCCCTTGCCCGGCACGGTGTTCGCGATGATCACCTGCGGCCTGTCCTTTACCGCTTTCGCGCGCTCGGCTATCTCGATGAACTCGGCGATGTCGTTACCGTTGCACTCGAAGACTTCCCAATTGAACGCGCGGTATTTGCCCGCAAGCGGCTCGAGCGGCATGACCGCTTCGGTGCTGCCGTCGATCTGAATGAAGTTGCGATCCACGATGCACGTCAGGTTGTCGAGTTTGAACTTGGCGGCGGTCATCATCGCTTCCCAATGCAGCCCGCACTGATGCTCGCCGTCCGAGGTCACGACGTAGACGCGCCAATCCTTCTTGTCGAGCTTCGCTGCCAGCGCCATGCCGGTTCCCTGCGCGAGCCCTTCGCCGAGCGGCCCCGACGTGGTCTCGAGCGCCGGCAGCTTCACGCGCTCGGGGTGCCCTTGCAAACGCGTGCCGAATTTGCGCAGCGTCAACAATTCTTCGACGGGAAGGTAGCCGAATGTCGCCATTGCGGCATAGCGCACCGGCGCGATGTGGCCGCACGAGAGCAGCAGACGATCGCGATCGGGCCAATCCGGCCGCCGCGGATCGTGGCGCATCAGATGTCCGTAAAGGGCCGTAAAAACGTCGGCCATGTCGAGCGAACCGGCCGAATGGCCGGAACCGGCGGCGAGAAGCGAGCGGATGATTCCCGCGCGCACATCGTTGGCCTTGAGTTCAAGCTCCTTGCGGTGCTCGGGAGTGAGGGTGTGCATAGGCCTCGTTATACCAGGGCCCCCAGGCGCGGACCTCGCGGCGGGCGCCGGGCCGTCATTAGCAGGTTAAGCATAGCCATAGGCTGATAGCATAGTGGCTGTGGGAGACAGGCCGCGGGTGTGGGATGCCGGTCGTAGTGATCGGCAGTTCGTCGATTTGCTGGACGTTGCGGTAGAGCGGGCTAACGACGGCATCGCGATCATGGAGTTCACCGGCGATGCAGAGGTACCGATACGCATCGTGTACGCCAACGAGGCGATCGAGCGGCTCAGCGGCTACACCCGCGAAGAGCTGCTCCATCCCAGCAATCCGTTTTTACGCGTCCAAACGCAGAACCGTACGCGTTATGAAGAGCTCTTCCTCGATATCAAAGCCGGCAAGCCGGTTCGATTCGAGATCGAACTCGGCGGCAAAGATCGCTCGACCTGGACCGAGATTCGCTGGTCTCCGCTGCGTTACAAAGACGGAGACGTGACGCACTACGTTGCGGTACTGCGCGACATCTCGGAAGCGCGACGGCTTACGCTCTTCCAATCGATCGTTTCGCAAACGTCGGACTTCATCATTACCGCCGATGCATCCGCACCCTCGCAAGGCGGTCCAAAGATCACGTTCGCCAACCATGCATTTGCCGCGCTCGTTGGTCTCGAACCCGAACGCGTGATCGGCCGGTCCTTGGTCGAGTTTTTCAGTCCACGAAACGACCACGCCTTGCTCACGGGGCTCGTGGCGCGTCTGGAGCACTACTCGAGCGTCTCGCACGAGCTCCAGTTGCGCCGAGCTGACGACGGCAGCGACCGCTGGATCGAACTTTCCGGGCATCAAGTTCGAGGCGAGGGAGGAAAGATGGTCTCGTGGTTCTTCATCGGGAAAGACATCAGCCTGCGAAAGCAGAGCTACATGCAGACGGCACAGCTCATGACCGCACTCGATCTTGCCGAAGAACCGATTTCCATTTACGACGTCAGGAGCACCATCGACGTCGAATTGCAACATATGAACGCGCAAGCCGCGTCATTCGATCGCCCATTGCTCGAGACCATGCTGGGCGATTCGTCTGGGCGAACGCGCATTGCCGGCGTCTGGCCGCTGCTCGAAAACGGCACGAGTGTGACGCGGCTGGTTCGCGTGGCCCAGAGCGACGAGCGCCGGTGGGTGACGCTCGAGATTCGGCCCATGAGTTTCGAGCAAGGGACGCTCAGTTCGATCATCGCGATCGAGCACGGCCTGCAGATTGGCGGTTTCGACGGGCACACCGACGAGATCGCGATCGCCCTTGCGCTCAGCCGCGAAATTCGCAGCTATTCCGATCTGGATGCTCGGCGCGACGCCTTTTTCGAAGTCTTACGCGAGGAGTGGGGTGCGCGCGCTTCATTTCAGGAAGCGGGTCGCGCGGAAGGCGTCGTCCTACGCTCGGGCGCGCGCAGCGGACACGCGGTGATGCCGCGCGGGGTGCTTTTCTCCGATCGGCGGGTCGCGGTCGATATCGCGTGGCCGGAAGCGCTGCCTGCGCACCGCCTGACGGCGTTACGAATTCTGCTCGAGACGTTGATTCGCGCCGGCTAGCCGCTGCGCCGCGGTTTCGGTCTGATGGCAAGCGAGGCAAAGCGTTTCGAGATTATCCAGGTGGTGCAAGCAACTCAGCGTGCGGTGCGCGCCGCGGGCTTGGCTGATATGGTTGACCTCGAGCCGATCGGCTTTGCGTAAGCGCTTGTATTTCGGATGCGAGCGCGGTGGCGGCTTATGGCCGCAGCGCGTGCAGCGGTAGCGGTCACGACGTTTTGCCGCGCGGCGCGCAAGCGTCCACCAGTGATTGATCCAAAAGCGCTCGCCGCAGCGATCGCTGCACCACATTTTGCGCTTCGGCGGAAGCGCCTGCGCGCACCAACGGCACTCTCCGTCGGAGCCGGCGGCAAGCGCACAAGCTGCGGCTAACTGATCAGAGCGACGCGCGGGCTGCTTTCGATCCATTGGTTGAAGTCGATAGCCGTCATCGGCTGCGCGACCGCAAAACCCTGCATGTACTTCACGCCGGCGGTACGGATCGCGGCCCGGTCATCGGCCGTCGCCACGCGCGTCGCGACGACGTCCCATCCGTATACGCGCGCAAGCGCCACGATGGCTTCCATGCTTTTGCCGCGAGCGCCGCCCGAGGGCAGCAGCGTGCGCGACGGCTTCACGAAGCGCACCGCGAGCGACTCGAGCATCGGCAAATCGAGGTCCGTCTCACCAAAGCCGTCCAAACCTACGTACAATCCGCAGCGTTCGGCGGCCTCGGCGAGGTTGTGATAGGCTTCGAAATCTTCTTTGAAGCGCGACCATTCCAGTTCGATCGCAAGCATCGACGTGTCGCAACCGCTTCCGTCGACGGCTCGAAGCACATTGCTCAAAATTTCCTCGCTCGCGTGACCGATGTTCACGTGAATGCGCTGCACGCCTTGCGCGCGCCACTCGTGCGCGCAGGCCAATGCCCGCCGCGTAACCCACGCATCCAGATGTTCGATCGAGCGCCGGGCTCGGGCGGCTTCCATCGTGATGAACGCCGATTGGACGCCTTCTTGCGGATGCAACGAGCGCAAAAGCGCCTCGGCGGCCACGACCGTGCCCGATTCCACCTCGAAGATCGGCTGAAAACATAAGAGAAATTCGCGCGCGTACGCGTCCTCGACTTCGGCCGCGATCGGCGTCCAATCCGCCGGCGACTCACCCGGATTGAAGACGCAGTGCGATTCGCGCTGGCGCTTGGCCTGATACATCGCAAGGTCGGCGTGATGCAGCCACTCGTCGACGTCATCCGCGTGCTCCGGATAGAAAGCCACCCCGACGCTCAGCGACACCGAGCCCGTGCCATGCACGATCTCGAGATTGCGAACGGCGTCGGCCAGTCGCTTTGCCGCCGACGTCGCCTCCTCGCTGCTGCGCACGATCGGCAAGATGACGGCGAACTCATCGCCGCCGATGCGTCCGACGAATTCGTTGGCTCGCAACGCGTCCCGCAACGTGCTGGCGATCGTCTTGAGCACCATGTCTCCGTGCGCGTGCCCAAACGAATCGTTCACGCCCTTGAAGCCGTTGAGATCGACGAAGAGCAGCGCCGCGTGCGCGCCGTTACGGCGCGCGGCGGAGATCGTCTCGCTGAGCCGGTTCATCGTCGCCCAGCGGTCGGGAAGGCCGGTCACGTGATCGACCAGCGAGCGCGCTTCGACGCTGTGCACCAG
Organism: Alphaproteobacteria bacterium; assembly: GCA_035523815.1. Classification (GTDB taxonomy): domain Bacteria; phylum Vulcanimicrobiota; class Vulcanimicrobiia; order Vulcanimicrobiales; family Vulcanimicrobiaceae; genus Aquilonibacter. The sequence goes on along the minus strand of DATKPZ010000136.1, from coordinate 2,102 downwards.
CTGGCGGAGCAACTGCGTGAACACGTCGAGCAGCGTCTCGACGTCGCTCTCGAAGACCTTCCGGTCGATGCGGCCGGTGCGTTCGCCGAGCAGCAACACCCACTCGCGCTCGCCGGCGTACAGCATCGCGCAGAGCGCGTCGGCGACTCCGGCCGCTTCCCGCAGCCGGCTGTTCCCGTGCTCCTTCACTTCGTGCTCGTCGCCCAGGGAGACCCGGCCCTCGAGTAGCGAGGGATCGGTCGAAAATGCGCAGCGCAGCACGTCGAGCTTGACTTCGAAAATCGCGGCCACGTCGGCTCCCGTGATCCGGGCCGACTCCTCGAGGGCCTCGACGATCACTTGGGGCAGCTCGGTGTCGAGGCGCTTGAGAAACGAGCGCATGAGTTCAAGGCGCTCGACGGGACGTGCGCCCTTCTTGGAAACTACTCCAAAAATCTCGTCAAACACCGGCCTCGTGGTCATTCGGCCTTTGCTGCAATCCTCATGTAACGGCTATGCGAGCCAAACGCCCTCCTTCCCATACGTAGTCATAAAGTCCCATGCGCTTACCGGATGCCCAAAATGGTACCCCTGTAACTCGCGGCAGCCGATGCCCCGGAGAAAATCGGCCTGGCCGAGGGTCTCGACGCCCTCCCCGATGACGTTCATGTGGAGCGAATCCGCAAGAGCCGCAACAGATCGGCAAATAGCCCGGCTGTATTGGTCATTTTCGGCGTCCTTGACGAACGCCCGGTCGATTTTGATGCAACTTACCGGATACGATTTCAGATACGACAGCGTATTGTACCCCGTCCCGAAGTCGTCGATCGCGATCGAGACGCCGGTGTCGCGCAACTGTTCGAGCGTGGCTACCGCGCTTGGAATATCCTCGATCAGCAACTGTTCGGTTACTTCGAGCTGCAGAGCTGAGGGATCCCATCCCGAGTCGTGCAGCGCATTCGAGACGTGACCGATGAGGCGTGAGGATTGAACGTGGCGCGGCGATACGTTCACGTTGAGCCGAACGTCTCGGCCGAGCGAATCGCGGATCAGCATCGCGTCGCGACACGCGCGATCGATCGCCCAGCGCCCGATCTCCACCACGGCGTCGCTCTCTTCGGCGATCGTGAGAAAAACATCCGGGGTCAGCAGCCCGAGTTCTGGATGCTGCCAGCGGATGAGCGCTTCGGTCGCCGTCACGCCGTTGTTCGACGCGTCGATCAGCGGCTGGTAATACATCGCGAACTCGCAACGCTCGATCGCGGCGGGAAGATCGCGCGCGAGCCGGCTGCGCACGCTCATCTTTCGCTCGAGTGCGGGCCCATACCGCACGAGGCCGCCGCGCGCAGCGGCCTTCGCTGCATGTAACGCCATGGCCGCATTCTGCAGGAGCAGCTCGCCCGTGCCGTCTTGCGGAAGCGTTGCCACACCCGTCGTGGCACGCAATACGAACTCGGCGTGACCGGCTTTGAACGGCGCATCCAGCGCGTCGCGCAATTGCTCGATCCGACGTTCGACCACCGCTCCGTCTTTTGGTTCGATCAACAGACAAGCAAACTCATCCGAGCCAAGGCGCGCGACGTAATGTCCGTCGATCTCTAAGAACCGCATCCGGTCGGCGATCGCGCAGAGCAGTTCATCGCCCGCTGCGTGTCCGGCTATTTCATTGATTTGCGCAAAGCGGTCGATGTCGAAGACGACCAGCGCCCCGCCGGTCGTGCCGCTTTCCGCATAGTGATTCAGCACCTCGAGCAGTTGGTGCCGGTTGAGCAACCCGGTCAACGGATCGTGCGTCGAGAGAAACATCACGGCGCTTTGCGCCTCGCTTGCATCCACGCCGACGGCAACGGCGCCCGCAATCTCGCCGCCCTCGAGCATCAGCGGGAACACGTGGCCCTCAAACGCGACGCCGCCGAATTCCGCTTTTAACACGCGGTGACGCCCGCGCAAGGCGCCGCGCAACGCGCGCAACGCCGAGCCGTTCAGCGGCCGCGCCTCTAAATCCATGGAATGCGGTCCAAACGCGGTGGTAACGCGCGAGGCCCGATCGATCGCCACCACGATGGTGGGGACCGGTCCACGCTCTGGCGCAATCGCCACGAGCTCTCCCTTCGCCACAAAAC
>DATKPZ010000135.1:0-4099 GCA_035523815.1 Alphaproteobacteria bacterium | reverse complement strand
CTTCAAACGAAAAAGCCAGCGACTCATCGTAGGCGCGATCCAGGAGCCATCGACCGTCGGCGCACCGTCTGCTCTCGAGAAGATCGAGAGCATCGCGCATGCGCGCCTCGGGCGCGACGGCGGCGCTCGTGAAATAATCGAGTGCGCGGAGCACGTCGTAATGGTAGCGCGGAGGGAAGGCGAGCTCGAGGAAAGCCGGATTGGCAACCTCGCCCGTCGAGCGCCGCCGGAAGAGGTCGCGATCGAGGAGGTACGCTTCGCCGCGCCGCCGAGCTTCGGCAACGCGCGGCGTGGATCCGGCGGCGCGCTCGTATTCGAGCAAGCCTTCGAGCACGCAGATCGTAGTGTGGTACGACGAACGTGCACTTTTCGGCGCGTCGCAGTTCCAACCGCCGTCGTCGAGTTGCTCGGTGACGAGACGCTGTGCGAGGCTCTCTGTGGGATGCCCGAAGTAAGCACCGAGCGCAAGCACGCCGCCGTTGATGCACGGCTCCACTTCGCCCTCGAAGAAGGGCTTCGCGCCAAAGCGTTCGTGCCAGCGAAAGCCCGCCTCGAGGCGAGCCATTGCCGAGACGACGGCGGGCTCGTTCGAATCGACGCCGGTTGCCCGCAAGAGTTGCAGCGTGAAGAGCGTCGGTAACCAGTCGGCGGTATCGGGCCGGCGCCACGAGCCGTCGGATTCTTGGGACTCCAGAATTTTGGCGCCGAGTCCCTCGCGTGGAATCCTGGCGCGCTCCGCGGCGATTTCCGCCGCGGAAGCACCGGTGAGATCGCGCATCACTTGCCAGCGAATCGCGGGGTCGGAATCGAGCAGCCACTCAATGACGGGATCCATCGCAGAGCGTCTACTCGATCGTCACGCGCTCGAGTGTCGAGGGATCGCCGACAAGATCGATCCGCACGATTCGGTCGCCGGCAATCGTGAAGCGGAAGAGGACGCGCGGGACGCCTTCGTGCACCCACACGCCGGCCGGTTCGTCGCCGATGTAGGCGGGACGCGCTGCGCGTGCGCGTCCGGCGAACGTCTTTGCAACGGCGTCAGCGCCGTTGATCCCGGCCTGCAGACCGTCGTTCTCCCAGTACATTGCGCCACCCATCGCCACGACCGCCGCATCCGCGCGGAGTGTTGCTTCAGGGGCTAGAAGCGCGAGCAGCGCCGAGAAATTCCCAGCGCGCGATGCTGCAAAAAATGCGCGCACGAGTTCGTCGTGCCGCTGCGTTGCGGCATCCTGACCGGTGGACGCGCCGCGGACTCGCCGGCGCGCGCGGCTCGCGAGTTGCCGCGCTGCCTCGGGCGTGCGGCCCACGATCGAGCCAATCTCGTCAAAGGGCACGTCGAACATCTCGTGCAGCACAAATGCAACACGCTCCGCCGGCGCGAGCGCATCGAGCAGGATCAGCAGCGCCGTGCCGACGGAGTCGGCGAGCATCGCTTCTTCCTCGGGCCGTTCGCCGGGAGCGACCGTGACGGCCTCGGGTCGCGGATCGTCGCGCGAAAGTTCCTCGCGCCGGCTTTTGCGCTGCCTTAGCGCGTCGAGACTGACGCGCGCGACGACCGTCGTGAGCCACCCGTCGAGATTCGCAACACTCTGGGTGTCGGCGCGACTGATGCGAAGCCAGGTTTCTTGCAGCGCGTCGTCGGATTCCGCTGCCGATCCCAGTATGCGTCGCGCGATGCGCTGCAAGCGCGGCCGGGCCGCCTCGAAGCGCGCCGCGAGCCAGTCCGCATCCGTCATGCCCCGCGCTCCGGGGTGTTGTCACGTTTCACTATTCGACATCCGTCATGGAGATGAAAGGAGTACTGAATCTTGAAGGACCTCACCCTCATCACCTATCCAGCCGCCGACATGGCCAAAGCGAAGCAGTTCTTCCGTGCGCTCATCGGCGCCGACCCGTATGCTGACTCCCCGTACTACGTGGGCTACAAGAGCGGCGATATGGAAATCGGACTCGTACCAAGTCAGGGGCAGGGCGCGCTGGCTTTCTGGACGGTGGCCGACATCGAAGAGAGCTTGAAATCGCTCGTTGACGCGGGCGGCGCCGTGGTGCAAACCCCAACCGACGTCGCGAACGGCCTGCTGGTCGCGACGGTCAAAGAACCCGGCGGTACGCTCGTGGGGCTACGGCAATTCCCGAAGGGCTAGATGCTACGGCGCGCGTTTGCGGTAGTTCATGTTGACGTCTTGGACCGTGAGGTTCTTGCTTTGCCCATTCACGGTTGCGGTGGAAACGTGCGACGTGCCGTCGGCGAGTTTTGCAAACCGGGCCTCGATCGTTACCACGTCGGACGGACCGCCCAGATACGAGGCAACCTGGATGGCGACGAGCGATTTCGCCGCGCGATCGAAGGTAAAGGTGACGGTGTCGCCCGGTTTGACGTAGCCGTGAACGACGACAGCATCAAGTCCCGGTGCGCCTGCGGATCTCAGGGAGACTTGGCCCTGCGCGTAGAGCGCTTTGAGCCGGCCTGGTTGCGGCTGCGTGTAACTGGCGGCCAGAGCAGCGACCTGTTTCCCGTAATCGATGTAATTCTGTGCAATCCGGTGTCGAATCCCGAATTTGCGGCGATCCGGCGTCGACGATGATTGATTGATCTCGACCTTTGCCGGCTTGCCGTTTGGCCCGAGCTGCACTTGGTACAGGTCGACCTTTTTCACCTCGCCGTTTACGAGGACGGTCTCTTGTTGCTGCCAAGTATACTCGCCCAACATCTGTTTGTTCTTGTAGGCCGCAGCTTCGATCGCCGCGACTTTTTGCTGCAGCGGGGAAGCTTGCGCAACCACGAGCGAGGTAGAGAGGATGAGCGCAAAGATCACGGGCTGCTCTTTTCCGAGACGATCGTCAAGGTCTGTGAATTCACGCTGTAGTACCCGGCCGAGACGAGGCTGTTTGGGTTGGCGCAGATCACGCTGCTATTCGGGCCGTAGATGACCACCAAACCTGGTGGGCCGCACGGGGTCTGCGTGAGATGGTAGCTTTGCAGTAGCTTGGCGCCGGGAGAACTCGGTTCGACTTGATAGGACGTGATCGTTTGGTTGTTGGCTGCAACGATGGAGCCGTACACGGCGGCCGTCGTAACACCGATCGCGAACGGACCCCAGAATCCACCGCCGTAATAGTACGGCGCCGCATACCACGCATATCCGCCGTTCCATCCCCATGCGGGATAGCCCACGTACATCGGGTTGGTCACCGTCGCGCCGTGATACACGGTGCCGTTGCTCGCATAGGTGTTCGAGTGATAGACCTGACCGTACGAGTTGACCGCGGTCGCAGAGCCGCTGTACGTGTGGTTGTGGGTGTTGCCGCTGCCCGAGGTGGCGTACGCGCCGTTCGGACCGCTGCCGCTGCCGGTGTGGCTGTAATTGCCCGTATTGGTATTTCCGCTCGTGTTGCGGCTTTGGCTCGCGTAGCCGTTCGAGGAACTGCTGCCGTGCGTGTAATTTCCGTTGCCGCTTGCCGCACCGTAGCTGGTGCGGCTGGCGCTGCCGTTGGTCGCGGTGGTGCTGCGCGCGTACCCGTTGCCGGTGTTGGCGGCCGTCGTCGTGCGACTAGTTCCGGCCGGCCCGGTGCTGGAGCGGCTGTACGTCTGCGGTGGATGGACCGGCGCGCGGTCGTTGTGAAAGTCGAAGCCGCCGCCCCGCGAAAAATCGCCGCCGCCGCCGCGCGAAAAGCCGCTCGCGCCGCCGCGCGCAAAGCCCCCGCCCCCGCCACGCGCCTCGCCGATCGCCGGGACGAGGAAGAGCAGCAGCGCAATCGCGGCTGCGCGTTGCGTGTTCATTTTTGAATCCGATCGACGATGCCGGTCAGCGAGACGTACGTTCCCGCCTTCGTTTGTAGTGAAAGCAAGACGCCGCGCGGGGGAAGTTGTGTCGAAGAGTAGGTCAGTCGCTGATTTACGCTGCTGGGATTGAGCCACACCGTTCCGTATTTCAACGGGATATGCGTAGCTTGGCCATGCTGCTCGAGCGTGGCGTCGTAGGGAATGCAGCGCAGCAGCTCACCGACCTTGGTGCACGCCGCTTTGCCGAGGATGAGCGTGCCTACGCCGTCGCTCGAGGTGATCGCCATGCTTTGCGTTTGCACGTCGATGCGAACA
>DATKPZ010000134.1:0-23548 GCA_035523815.1 Alphaproteobacteria bacterium | reverse complement strand
GAAATCGCCTCTTGGCTCACGCCCTCCATCAGATCTCCGTCACCGGCAATGACGTAGGTAAAATGGTCCACGATCTTCGCCTCGCTCCGGTTGTATACGGCGCCGAGGTGCGCTTCGGCGATGGCGAAGCCCACCGCGTTGGCGAGCCCCTGTCCCAGTGGTCCGGTGGTAGCCTCGACACCGGGCGTGTGGCCGGCTTCGGGATGGCCCGGCGTCTTGCTGCCCAGCTGGCGGAACGATTTGAGATCGTCCAGGGTGAGCTCGTAGCCGGTGAGATAGAGCAGGGCGTATAGCAGCATCGAGCCATGTCCGGCCGAGAGGATGAAGCGATCGCGATCGAACCAGTGCGGGTCTTTCGGATTGAATTTCAGATGCCGGGTCCAAAGCGTATACGCCATTGCGGCCGCTCCCAGGGGCATGCCAGGGTGCCCGGAGTTGGCCTTTTGGACCGCATCGACCGCGAGAAAGCGGATGGTGTTGATACGTTGCTCGTCGGCGGGGGCGTTCGGCACGACTGCTCCTTCTCGTACTCTAGTAAAGAGGCGGGAGCGTGTAATTCGCGCTTCCGTATGTTTATCTTACCCCCGAACGGCCCATCGTCGTTTCCCGCGCACTACGCTACCCTGCTTAACGGCGGATTATGGGACGAGGGTCCTATCGGGGCAGATGACGGCGCGGCCCTCGACCGTGCCGTCGTGTAATGCCTGGTATGCTTCCGCAACGCGATCGAGCGGATAGCGGGTTACATGCGCCGCAATGCCGCCGCGTGCGGCGAGCGCGATCAACTCGCGCATCTCGCTCATGCCGCCGAAATACGGTGTGAAAACGCGTGCACCCGTCGCGATTCGTCCCTGTCCGTAGGTCATCGTTCCGCCGCCCAGGCCGACGATCGTGAAATCTCCGCCGGGACGAACCAGCTTTCGGCCGAGGTCGATCGTCGATTGAATTCCAACGAAATCCAACACGACGTCGGCTTGCTCACCGTGCAACACTTCCATCGTCTCGCGGAGCGCGCTCTCACCTGCGCGCACGGTTGCATCGGCGCCGAGTTCTTTCGCGAGTGCGAGTTTTTGATCCGAGACATCGATCGCGATCACTCGCACCGCGCTCGTCGAGCGCAGAATCTGCAGCGCGAGGTGCCCCAAGCCGCCGATGCCCATGACCACGACCGTTGCGTCGGGCGTCAGGAGCGCACGCGAGCGATTGATCGCGTGGTAGGGTGTCATGCCCGCGTCCGTCAGGGGCGCCGCTTCTACCGGATCCAAATCGCCAAGCGGCATGAGGTAGCGCTCCGCCGGCACGAGCAGGTACTCCGCCATCCCGCCGTCGACGCCGAGGCCGCAGGCATTGACGGTGCGTACGCGCATGCAGTAACTCTCGAAGCCGGCAAGACACATACGGCACTTTCCGCAACCAAGAGCGCAATACACCGCGACTTTATCGCCGGGCTCCACGCGTTGCACGCCGGCGCCGACCGCTGCGACCCACCCGGTGCTCTCGTGGCCAAGCGTATACGGGGGCTTGAAGAAGCAGTTGCCTGCGGCCGTCGCCGCGATCACGTGGAGGTCGGAATGGCACGCGCCTGAGCCGGCAACCTTTACGAGCACCTGGCCTTCGCGCGGCTCGGGAACGGGCGCGTCGTCGACCAGACGCGGTCCGTCTTCAAAGAGTCGGTATGCGAGCATGGAAGCCCCTTCGCCGAGGCGTAACCTTGGCCCGGCATGAAAACCGACAAAATTCGCGAGCGCATCGAGGCGCTCGCTGCCGGCGACGGCGACGTGCGCGGCTCGGGCGGCCGCGCGATCGATGACGTCATCGCGGCTCTCGACGTGGGAGCGCTGCGCGTCGCCGAACCCGTGGACGACCAGTGGGTCGTTCACCCGTGGATCAAACACGCGATCCTTCTGTATTTTGCGCGACGAAAAGTTGCGGCGATGGGCGACGCGCGCGGCTTGCAATTCTTCGACAAGCTTCCGGTCAAGCGCAATTATAAGAAGCTCGGCGTGCGCTGCGTGCCCCCGGGCGTCGCGCGCTACGGCAGCTTCCTCGGCCGCGGGGCGATCTTGATGCCGGGCTTCGTGAATATCGGGGCGTACGTCGACGAAGGCACGATGGTCGATACCTGGGCGACCGTCGGGTCGTGCGCGCAGATCGGCAAGAACGTGCACCTTTCGGGAGGCGTCGGCATCGGCGGCGTGCTCGAGCCCGCGCAAGCCTCCCCGGTCATCGTCGAAGACGGTGCATTCGTCGGCTCGCGCTGCATCGTCGTGGAGGGCGTGCATATCGAACGCGAGGCCGTGCTCGGCGCAGGAGTCGTGCTGACCGCCAGCACGCCGATCGTCGACGTGCGTGCGCACGTTCCCGTGACGACCAAGGGCCGGATCCCCGCTCGCGCGATCGTGATCCCCGGTACGATTCCCAAGTCATTTCCCGCCGGCGAGTACGGCGTGCCGTGCGCGCTGATCATCGGCACGCGAAGCGAATCGACCGATCGCAAAACCTCGCTCAACGCGGCGCTGCGAGACTTCGAGGTGCCGGTGTGAACCCACGCGTTCTAGAGATAGAAAGCTCGTTGATCCGAAAGGTCGCGGCCAAGCGGCGGCCCAGTTCCATCGACCTTGGGCTTGGCGAGCCGTCCCTTTCACCGAATCGCGCGCACTTCGAGCATGCGATGCGCTACATCGAGGCGCATGGCATTCGCTATACGCCCAACGCGGGCGACCCGGCGCTGCGCGAAGCGATCGCGCGTCACTACGACTATCCCGGAATGCATGAGGCACACAACGTCTGCGTCACGACCGGCTCGCAAGAGGCCATGTACGTGACGATCAAAACGCTGCTCGATCCGGCAACCGACGAGCTGCTCGTCGTGGAGCCGACCTTTCCTTCGTACGCGAAGATGGCGCGGCTCGAAGGCATTGCCGTGCGCGGTGTCGCGATGAGCGCATCCGAAGACTTCGCGTTCGATGCCGAGCGAATCGTACGAGGCATCGGCGATCGCACGCGCGCGATCGTGATCTGTTCGCCCAACAATCCGACCGGACGCGTGCTCCATAACGAGCAAGCCGAATACCTGGTGCGGGCACTCGAAGCGCGCGAGGGTGAGCCGATTTGGCTGATCCACGACGAGATTTACCGCGAGCAGAGCTTCGTCGAGGATGAAGCCTTTCTCGGCGAACGTTACCATCACACGATCGTCACCAATTCGGTGAGCAAAAGCAACGCGCTCACCGGACTGCGCCTGGGATGGCTGATCGGCCCCGAAGCCTTTATCGAGAACGCGATCAAGGCGCACGCCTGGCTCACCTCGTGCACCGACACGTTTGCGCAGCAAGTGGCCCTGCATATCTTCGGCGAGCTGGGCGGCGTGAACGAACACGTCTCGTGGTATCGGGCGCAGTGGGCGGGCGTCATGGAAGCGCTCGAGGCAAGCGGCCTGCGTTTCATCCCGCCTGAGGGAAGCTTTTATGCCTGCGTGCGTTTGCCGGACGGCGTCGGTTCCTATGACGCCGCGATGCAACTCATCGACGAACGCGACGTGCTGGCAATTCCAGGCATCGCGTTCGGCGAAGCATTTGAAGGTTGGCTGCGCCTCAGTTGGGTCGCACCGCTCGGGATGGTGCGCGAAGGCATCAAACGCATTGCTGCGTACTGCAAGGAGTACGTCTAGGTCGTGGTCACCGACTTCGTCACGAGATAGGACTCGAGCCCTTCGGTGCCCCCTTCCGATCCGTACCCGGATTCTTTGACGCCGCCGAAGGGCATCTCCGCGAGCGACACACCGAAGTGATTGACGCCGATCATGCCCGACTCGATGCCGCCGGTGAGCGCGATGTGCTCGGAGACGTCTTGGGTGAAGACATAGGCGGCGAGTCCGTAGGGCAGGCGATTGGCCTCGGCGATCGCTTCGGGAATGTCGCGGAACGTGCCGATCGCGGCGACCGGACCGAACGGCTCTTCATTGAGGATGCGCGCGCCGGCCGGGATGTCGGTCAGCACCGTCGGCGGATAGAAGAAGCCCGGCGTATCGTAGGGCGTGCCGCCGGTTTGAAGTTTCGCCCCGCGCGCGACCGCATCTTCGACCATGCCGTGAATCGAACGGCGCCGGCGCTCGTTGGCGAGCGAGCCCATTTGCGCCCCCGCGTCGAGACCGGCCGCTACGCGAAGCTCGGCGGCGGCGCGAACGAAGCGGCCCGTAAACTCTTCGTAGATACCTTCTTGCACCAGAAAGCGTGAGGGCGAGACGCACACTTGCCCGGCGTTGCGATACTTGAATCCAACCGAGAGCTTGACCGCACGATCGAGATCCGCTTTCGCCGTGATGATGACGGGCGCGTGGCCCCCGAGCTCGAGCGTCGCGCGCTTGACGCCTTGCGCGGCGAGCGTCGCGAGCTCTTTGCCTACGGCGGTGGAACCGGTGAACGAAATCTTGCGCACGATCGGCGAGGCGATCAGCGTGGACGAGATGTGCGCGGGATCACCGAACACCATCTGCGCCGCATTTTCGGGAAGGCCGGCGTCGAGCAGCGCCTGCAGCAACGCGAGCGCCGTTCCGGGTGTCTCCTCCGCCGGCTTGATGATGATCGCGCACCCGGCGCCGAGCGAGCCCGCAAGTTTTCGCGCCGGCGTGAGCGCGGGGAAGTTCCAGGGCGTGAACGCCGCGACCACACCAACCGGATCGCGCATGACGATCTGGCGAATCGCCGCCGAACGCGACGGCACCACGCGCCCGTAGGCGCGGCGTCCCTCCTCCGCGGCCCAGTCGAAGATATCGGCGGCAGCACCGACCTCGAGCCGCGCTTCAGCCAGAACCTTGCCCTGCTCGAGGGTCATCGTGCGCGCGATTGAATCGGTTCGCTCGCGCAAGAGCGCCGCGGCCCGATGCAAAACGATCGCGCGGTCGTAGGCGCTGACCGCGCGCCAGAGCGCGAAGCCCTTTGCCGCGGTCTCGAGCGCGCGCCGAAGATCGTCGTCGGTCGCCATGGGAAGTTCGGCGAGAACTGCGCCGGTGGAGGGATTGATCACCGGTCGCGTCGCGCGCTGCTGTGCTCCGATGCGCTCGCCTGCAATCAGCAGGTGCAGCGCGTCGTAGGTGTCGAGGGTGGCAGTCATGGATCGAGTGTAACCGAAATTAGGGCGCGTTGGTAGCCGCCGCGATGAGCGCTCGCGCGGCGGGAAGCAGCGAGCGCGCGGGCCCCTTTCGCCCGCTGAGTGCGGCGTTCGCGTAGGCGCCGTCGACGAGCAACACGAGTTGATCCGCCAACCCCGGCGGATCGGGCGCGCCGATGCGTTCCGCAAGCGCGCGCAAGCGGCGATGCAATTCCGGTTTGTTCTTCGATGCGGCAACGCGCGCCGGATGCCCGCGCTCGGGAAACTCGTTTGCCACGTTCAGGAACGGGCACCCGCGATACCCCGGCTCGACGATATGACGAGCGATGGCCGCCAGTTGAGCCTCCAGTTCCCCCATCGCGTCGCCGGGATGACGCGATGCCACCTCTTCCCACGTCGCCCAATACTCGTCGTTCTCACGTTCCACGAATGCGGCGATAAGGTCATCCTTGCTTGGGAAATGCCGGTAGAGGCTGGTTTTTGCGACCCCCGATTCCTCGACGATCAGATCGACGCCGACGGCGCGAACGCCCTCGCGATAGAACAGGTCCCCCGCGGTTTTCAGGATGCGCTCGCGGACGCCGGCCATTTTGCCCATGCGAGCAGTATATCAGAGAACGGCTTGACACGCTACAGATCTGTAGCGTATAAAGATACAGATCTGTAGCGTATGGAAAGCGAGGGCATTGTGGCACAGCGGACGGTAACCGTCTTCGGGGCGTACGGGCACACGGGACGATTCGTCGTGAACGAGCTGCGCAAGCGTGGCGTGCGCCGTATCCTTTCGGGCCGCGATGGCGGCGCGTTACATGCGCTCGCCGCGGGAGATTCGGATTCGCCGGTTCGGCCGGCAACGCTCGATGACGGAGCATCGCTCGACCGTGCGCTTGCCGGCGCGGATGCCGTGATCAACTGCGCGGGTCCGTTTGCCTCAACCGCGGGACCCGTGATCGACGCCGCGCTGCGCGCGCGCATTCCATATCTCGACCTCGCTGCCGAGATCGAAGCCAATATGGATACGTTTGCGAACTACGAACGCCGAGCGCGCGATGCGGGCATCGTGATCCTTCCGGCGATGGCTTTTTACGGCGGACTCGGGGATCTGCTGGCAACCGCGGCGGCGGGCGATTGGCTGCGCGCCGACGAGATCACCATTGCCTATGGTCTGGATAGCTGGAAACCGACCGCGGGAACCCGAGCTGCGGGCGGCGTCTCCAGAGCCCGCAGGAACGGGCGACGGGTCGTCTTCACAAACGGATCGCTGGAATATCGAACCGACTCTGCTCCGCAGACGCGTTGGACGTTTCCCGAACCGCTCGGCGATCAAGACGTCATCGCGGAGTTCACGACCGCCGACAGCGTGACGATCGCGCGCCACATTGCCGTGCCCCGGATACACTCGTATATCACGATGTCCGCCCTCAAAGATCTGCGCGACGAGAGCTGCCCGCCGCCTGTGCCCGTCGACGAGGACGGGCGCTCTGCTCAGACGTTTCTGGTCGACGTCGTGGTTCGCCGTCGCGGCGAGCAACGCCGCGCTAGTGCCCGGGGGCGCGACATCTACGCCGTATCTGCGCCGCTCGTCGTTGAGGCGGCCGAGCGTCTCATGAGTTCCCACGCATGGACGCCGGGAATCTATACCGCCGGCGAGCTCTTCGACGCGCACGATTTCCTCTCGGCGCTCTCACCGGGCGATTTCCGCGTCGATTTTTCTAGTACGTCCTCGACCACGGTCCGGGCGGACCGGAGTAAATTTCAACCAGTTCCGTAGGGTCGAGATACTTCTTCGCGACCCGCTCCACGTCGGCCGCGGTGATGTCGGCGAAGCGCTCGTTGAGCGTGCGATAGTAATCGAGCGGCAAATCGTTCGTGCCGATATCGAGCAATTGGCTCACCTGACCGTCGGCCGAGGATTCAGCCAGCAATGCATCGCTCACCAGGCGCAGCTTCGCGTCGTCCAGTTCGGTCTGCGTGACCGGCTGGGTCTGCAGCATCTTCAGTTCGCTGCGCACCAAGGCGACCGCTTCGACCACTTTGCCGGGCGAGGCGTTGAGTTCGATCTTGAAGTCGCCGCGATCGCTCCCGGCGTCCACCGCGCTCGCAACGCCGTAGACCAGACCGCGCTTCTGGCGCAGCTCTTGCCACAATCGCGATTCGAACGCCCCGCCCGCGCCGAGGATTTGATTGAGCACGAGCAGCGTATCGTAGTCGGGGCTGTTGCGTCCCACCGCCGGCTGGCCCAAACGAACGTAGACTTGGTTCGCATCCGTGCCGATGTATTCGTGGCCGGCGTGCGCCGCCGGAAATGCCATCGCGTGCGCGTCGGGTTTGGGACCTTGCGCGGTCCATGCGCCGAAAGCACTCTCGAGCTCGCTGCGCACTTGATCCGCGCTCACGTCGCCCACCACCGCGATCGTGGTCAGGTCGGGACGCCAATAGGTCTTGGTAAAGGTCGTCAAATCGGCTTGCGTGAGCTCGTCGACGCTGGCTTGCGTGGCGTTGCGCAACGATGGATCGCTCGGCGAGGCGAGCAGTCGCAGATACGCGCGATCGATCATCACCCCGGAAATGGTCGCCGTCGATTGCAGGCTGTTCGCCAGTTGCTCCCGTTCGAGCGTGAACCATGGCTCGCTGAACGCCGGATGCATCTCGCCGTCCGCGAGAATGGCGACGATCTTCGAGAAGTCGCGGCTCAAGCCGCGGGCGCTGAAGTTCTGGCCGTTTTGCACGACGGCGCCCATCATATCGATCGCCTTGCGCCGCTGCGCGAAGGGATACTGCGCGCTGCCGTAATCGGCGAGCGTGGACGCCAGTTCGCCGATGCCCTCCTGGCCCGCGGGCGCAAAGGCCGGCGAACTTGCAATCTCACCACTCAGGACGAAGGTCGTGCGATCGGTCTTGGGTTGTACCAACACGCGTATGCCGTTGGATAGCGTAAAGCTCGTCGGGTCGAGCGTGCTGCGCGCGGTCGTCGGCGTGCGCGCCGCTTCGCGCAGCGCGGGCGGCTCGATGATCGGGCCGGTGGGTACGCGTTTCGAGAAGTCGTCGGTGATCGCCGCGTTGCTCTTCTGCGAGTTGCTGCGCGGCGGCTGAGCATTCGGGTCGAGGTGTCCGATGACCGTCGGACGGCTCAAATATTGCCGCGCAACGGCAAGCAGCGACTGGCCGTCCAGCGCGGCAAGGCGGTCGTCTTCATCGCTGATGCGTTCGCCTACGATGCCGTAGGTATACCCGGCCAAATCGCCCAGCCCGTCGACGGAGTCTGCGGCGTAGAGACGTTCGGCGATCGTCAGGCGCTTCGCCGCCTCCACGAGGTCGGGTGAGAATCCGCTCGCCAGCGTTTGCGTCATGGTCGTTTGGAAGACGCGTTCGGCCTCGGCCGCCGTGTGGCCCGGATTGAGCACGATGTAGACGTCGAGCAGGCCGCCTTTGAGCTGCGTATCTTCCTCGGCTTGCAAAGCGATCGCGATATTGCTTTGAACCAGCGCAGCATAGAACGGCGAGAGCTGGTTTTCGATCAGGGCGGCGAGGGTGCTGATCGCGGGCTCGCCCGGCTCGGTATCTCCGGGAACGGCGTACGCGAGGTCGACGACGCCGAACGGGAAGGGCAGATCCGAGGCGACCGTGACCGTGTGTGCGACGGGCGTCGGATGCTTCTCGATGCGCGGCGGCAGCGTCTTGCGCGGAATCGCGCCGAAGTAATGTTGCGCTTTCGCAAAAATCACCGTGTGGTCCACGTCGCCTGAGACCACCAGCGTTGCATTGTTCGGCGCGTACCACTCGTGATAGTACTTGGCGATGTCGGCAGCGCTCGCGTGCTCGACGTCGGTGATGTAGCCGGTCGGCGTGCGGCCGTTGGGTTGGCCCGGATACGCTGCCGCGCGGACGCGCTGAAGCAGGCTGAAGAACGGCGAGCCTTCGTCGCCCTCGAGTTCGTTCAGCACGGCGTTGCGTTCGATGTTCCAATCGGCCTGGCGCATTGCGGCGTGCTGCATGCGGTCGGCCTCGATCGCTAGGCCCACGTCGACTTTGTCGGCGGGCATCATGAAGTAAAACTGCGTGTAGTCGTACGAGGTCTGCCCGTTCATCTGCGCGCCCAAGCGGGCGACGATGTCGTCGAGCCCGCCCGCGCTCATGTCGGTCGTGCCGCGAAACATCATGTGCTCGGTGGCGTGCGCGAGGCCCGTCTTGCCTTTGGTCTCGTCCAGCGAACCGAAGTGATACCACATCGCGGTCTGCACGACCGGCGCCGCGTGATCCTCGACCACGACGACGCGCAGCCCGTTGTTCAAGGTGGTGGTATAGATACCAGCATCACCCGGACCGCCGGTTTGCTGAGCGCGCGCGCTCGAGCCGGCGAGCGCGAAGATCGTGCAGGCGATCAGAATGGCGAGTTGTTTCACAGTGTCCCCAAATAGTAACGGGCCGACGTTTCCACCGCGGCTCGTGGAAGTAGACCGATGAGTTCGCTTCGGCCAATCGCAACGCCGCTCTTGGCGGCCAGACGTGCGATCGACTCGACGATACGGTACAGCGGCGTCGCTTCGACGTCTGTGACATTGAGGGAGACTTGCACGACCCCCTCGCTCAAGCGCAGCCCGAGCGCGCGCAGACCGCGCAAGCCGCCCGAGCGCTCGCGCAACGCCCGGGCGATTGCTTTGGCGAGTGAGAGATCACCCGTCTGGAGTTCAACGTTGAAAGCGACCAGGACGTTCCGCGCTCCGATCGCAATTGCGCCTGCGCGTTCGTGCCTGGGAATTTGCCCAACATCCGGCGGCAGCTGTGCAAAACGCGCCTCGAGTCCTTCGAACTCGCCGGCGCGAACGTCGGCAAGCAGCTCGCGTCCGGGTGCCCGCGCCGCGGCACCATAGAAGAAGGAAGGCACGCGGTAACGGTCCCAGATGCGCGCACCGGCCTCGTGCGCCAGCGTCGCGGCGTCGGCGAGCGACGCTCCGCGAAGCGGGACGAAGGGCAGCACGTCGAGCGCACCGATGCGCGGATGCACGCCGCGATGGGCGCGCAGGTCGATGCGTTCGACCGCGACGCCGGCCAGCGCGACGGCGGCATCCAAAACGCGCGGCCCGTCGCCCGCGATCGTCAGCACGCTGCGATGGTGGACCGGATCGCTGGTGCGATGCAAAACTTTCGCTCCGGCGGCGAGCACCGCGCCGACCGCCGCATCGATAGTGGCGGCGTCTCGCCCTTCGGACAGATTTGGAACGATCTCGAACAGCGCCATTTACGAGAGGGCCGCGGCAATCGCCGAGGCGACGTCGGGATACTTCTCCGGAGAGAAGACCGTGCGGTAGCCGAGTTTGCGCGCTTCGGCTTCACGTCGCGCGCTCGCGTTCACGCCGCGCAATTCACCGGAGAGACCGAGCTCGCCGAAGGCCACCGCGTGCGGCGGCAAGGGCCGGTCGCGAAACGAGGAAGCGATCGCGAGCGCAATGCCCAGGTCCGCGGCCGGCTCGCTGACGCGCAACCCGCCTGCGACCGAAGCGTACACATCGTGCGTTCCCAGGTGCATGCCGACGCGCCGCTCCAGCACCGCAAGGATCATCGCGAGGCGCGCCTGGTCGAGGTTGTTTGCCAGACGCCGAGGCGTGCCGTAACTGCTTTCGCCGACGAGTGCCTGCACTTCGATCAAGACGGGTCGCGAACCGACGATCGAGGCGACGACGCAGGAGCCGCTGGGCCGCTCTTCACGTCCCGCGAGAAAGAGCTCGGAGGGGTTGGGGACTTCGTTCAGGCCGCGATCGTGCATGGCAAAGACGCAAATCTCGTCGATCGAGCCAAATCGATTCTTGTACGCGCGTAAGATCCGGTATTCACCGCTCGTCTCGCCTTCGAAGTAGAGAACCGTGTCGACCAAATGCTCGAGCAAACGAGGCCCGGCGATCGCTCCGTCCTTGGTGACGTGTCCTACGATGAACGTCGCGCAGCCGGTGCGCTTGGCGAATTCCATCAGCGCCTGAGTGCAGTCGCGGATTTGCGTGACGCTTCCCGCGTACGATTCGGCGTCGGGGAGCCACACGGTTTGAATCGAGTCGATGATGACGGCGACGGGGTCCGTTCGTTCGAGCGCCTCGAGTACCGCTCGCAGGTTGGTTTCGGCATGAACGAGCAGCGGCGCATCGACGCCGAGCCGCTGGGCGCGCAGCTTGACTTGCGCGGCGGACTCTTCCCCGCAGACGTACACGACGCGGCCGCTTTCGCACAGCCGCGCGGCGATTTGCAGGAGCAGCGTCGACTTGCCGGCGCCCGGCGGACCACCGATCAAGGTGACGCTTCCGGGCACGATGCCTCCGCCGAGCACGGCGTCGAACTCATCCATGCCGCTGCGCAAGCGCGCGATCTTCGTGCTGTCGATCGCATCGAGTTCCACGGGCGCCTGAGCGGCGTGGCGCGCGGCGGCCACCGCTTTGGCGGCGCGCGCCGGCACCGCGAACGGACGCTCGTCGAAGGAGTTCCACGCTTCGCACTGCGGGCAGCGTCCGAGCCACCGCGTCGATTCAAAACCGCACGCATTACAGAAGAAGACCGACCGCGTCTTTGCCATCTGAGCTGCTCTTTGCCGCCGGGGGGAAACCAACCCCTCGGCGAATCGGCGGCTCGACCCATGAGCGTCCCACCGCACCTTCAGATCGCCATCGACGGTCCCGCCGCATCGGGCAAGACGACCGTCGCGTTTCGGCTTGCGCAAGAGCTTGGCGTGCTCTATCTCGATACCGGCGCGATGTACCGCACGCTGGCCTATCTCGCGCTTCGCAGCGGCATCGACGCCGATAACGAGAGCGCCCTCGTGCGCTTGTGGGAGGGCGCGCATGTCAGCGTCACGCTGGATGCCGCCGCGCCGCTCGGGTTTCGTATCGTTGCCGGCGGCAATGAGCTCGACGAGCCGACCTTACAGTCCAATCAAGTCACGGCGATCGTCTCCACGATCGCGGCGCATCCGCGCGTGCGTGAAGCGATGGTGAGCAGCCAGCGAAAAATCGCGCAAGAGGGACCGGTCGTTATGGCGGGCCGCGACATCGGAACGGTCGTGCTGCCGCTGGCACAGGTCAAGATTTTTCTCACCGCATCCGTTCAGGCGCGTGTTGAGCGCCGCCGCGCCCAACTGCTCGCGGCAGGCGACGACATCAGCGAGCACCAGCTCGGACAAGAAATCGAAGAGCGCGACCGGCTCGACCGCGAACGGACCCACTCGCCGCTTGCCCCCGCGCAAGATGCGCACGTGGTCGATTCGAGCACGCTGGGCATCGACGCGGTGGTGGCGGAGATTGCGGGCATCGTGGAGCGCTCGCGATGAGTTTGTACGGACTGGCCAAGGCGCTGATCCGCATCCTTGGCGCGCCGCTCTGGCGCCTGCGCGCGTACGGAAAGAAGAACGTCCCGATGAGCGGGCCGCTCATCGTGGCGTGCAATCACCTCTCCAATCTCGATCCGCCGCTGCTCGGCGCATGCTGTCCGCGCCGAATCAGTTACATGGCCAAGCGCGAGCTTTTTGAGATTCCGGTGCTCGGTCCGCTGATCACGGCGGTCGGAGCCTATCCGGTCGATCGCCAGGGCAGTGCGACGGCGGCGATCAAGCGCTCCGTTGAGATTTTGCGCGGCGGCGGCTGCGTCGGCATCTTCCCCGAGGGCGGCCGCAACGTCCACGGCGATAAGGAACCGCAAACCGGCGTCGCGCTCCTGGCTTCGCTGGCCAAGGCGCCCGTCGTCCCGGCCTATATCTCGGGGAGCGCCCGGGCCGGGCGCCTGGGTCAGATCAAAGTCGCATTCGGCAAGCCGCTGATGCTGCCGGCCGACCGGAAAGCAACGCGCGACGACTTGGCGAAGTTCACGGACGACGTAATGAGCGCTATTTGGGCCATACGGGAAAGCATCGATGGAAATTCGCAAGGCTAAGGTTCAGGGGTTTTGCTTCGGCGTCGCGATCACGGTGAAAAAGGCCGAAGAGGCGATCGCGAAGCGCAGTGACGTAACGACCCTCGGCCATGTCGTCCACAACCCGCAGACCGTCGCAACGCTCGAGGCGAGCGGGCTTCGAAACGCCGCCGGCGTCGATGACGTCGAGAGCGGCGCGCTCTTCGTGCGCGCGCACGGCCTCCCGGTCGAGGTCTTCGAAAAAGCGCGAGCCAAGGGGCTGGAGATCATTGACGCCACCTGCCCGATGGTGACGAAGATTCACGTGCAAGCCGAGAAACTCAAGGCTGAAGGCTACAAGATCATCGTGATCGGCGATCCGGCGCACCCCGAGGTGAAAGGCACGCTCAGTCACGTCCCCGGCGCCTGGTGCATCGAGACGGTTGAAGACGTCGCCGCGTTGCCGCGGGGCAGCCGCATGGGGGTCGTCGTGCAATCGACCTACTCGCGCGAGCGCTTCAGCGATATCGTCAAGGCCTTGAGCGAAAAATATTACGAAGTGCGAGCGGTCAACACGATTTGCACCGATACCAACAACCGTCAGAGCGAAGCGCTCCGTCTGGCCGAAGAGGTCGACGTGATGATCGTCGTCGGCGGCAAGACCTCGGCCAACACCAAACACCTCGCCGAACTTTCCGAAACGCACGGCGCGCGCTCGTTTCACATCGAGGGCCCCGATGAGCTGCGGCCTGAGTGGTTCGACGGCGTCAAGGTCGCCGGGCTGATGTCGGGCGCCTCCACACCGGGGTGGCTGGTCGACAGCGTGCAGACGCGCATGGAGGAGCTCGCTCGTCAACCCGTCTGAGCGCTTCGAAGCGCACCTGAGCGAGTGCGTCCTCGACTACGGCGGATCCATCGCTATCGCCGACATGCTCGCCTACCACTTCGGTTATCCGCCGCATGGCCCGTCGCGGCGCGGCAAACGCCTGCGGCCGACGATGCTCATGCGAATCTGCGAATCCGAAGGGGCGCCGCTGGAACTCGCGCTCGACGCGGCCGCTGCGGTCGAGCTCTTACACAACTATTCGCTGGTTCATGACGACATCGAAGATCGCGACGAATTCCGTCACGGGCGTCGCACCTTATGGAGCGTTTACGGTATCGCCCAGGCGGTGAATACCGGCGATGCGATGTGCGCGCTCAGTTTTCTCACGCTGATGCGCGCGAAAACGTTGCTCGGTCCGACGCGCTCGCTCGAGGTCATCGAGCGGTTGCACCGAGCGCACCGCACGATGTGTGACGGACAATCGCTCGATCTCCAATTTGAGAGCGCGGGGCACGTTGAGCTCGCGGACTACGACGTCATGATCGCCTGCAAAACGGGCGCGCTCTTCGAAGCGGCGTGTTCGCTGGGCGCTTGTTGCGGCGGCGTCGAGGAGTCGGGCGTGAACGGCTATGCGGAAGTGGGGCGAGCCTACGGGCGCGCTTTCCAAATACGCGACGATTTGCTGGGCATTTGGGCCAGCGCCGACCGTACCGGCAAAACCGTTGCCGGTGACCTGATGCGGCGCAAGTGGAGCTTTCCGGTCGTCTGGGCGCTCGCCCGGCCGCCCTCGCCGGCGCGTGAAGTGGTTGCGGCCGCATATCGTTCCCAGCAACCGCTCGAGGGAACGCAGGTCCAAGACGTGGTCGCCGCGCTCGAGGACCTCGGCGCCCGAGAGGCGGCGGCGCGTGCCGTTGCAGAACCTATGGCCGTCGTGGAACGCCATCCCAACCGCGCGCTGCGCGACTACCTGCTCGAAACGCTCGCCGAGCCCGTCGGCTAACCGGAGGCCAACTCTACCGTGAACGCCAGGACGAACGTCCAAACGTCCGTCTGGGAGCGCACGCTCCCGTACGCACTGCCGCTCCTGCTGCTCATCGGCTTCGTGGTGCGCATGCTGTTCATCGGGGCTACCGGGTTCTCGACCGACGTCAATACGTTTGTCGCCTGGACGCTCTCGCTCATCGACAACGGCCTTCCGAACTTCTACGCGAAGACCGGCTTCGCCGACTATCCGCCGGGCTATTTCTACATTCTCGCGATCTTCGGCCACCTGTGGGCGCCGTTTCGCGGGCTGGATCCGCACTACGATCTGCTGCGGCTCACAGTCAAACTTCCGGCCGTGCTCGCTGATCTCGGCGTAGGTTGGCTGATCTACGCGGTCGGGAAGCGCTTTGCCGCTCCCGCGGTCGCGCTCGGCGCCGCTGCCGTGTATCTGCTCAATCCGGCGACGATCATGATCTCGGCGGACTGGGGGCAGGTCGACTGCGTCGCCGGCGGCTTTGCGCTTTTGGGCGTCTATCTTCTATTAAAGAGCGAGGATGCAGGCCGGGTCCCTGCGTGGCTGATTCCGGCGGCTTGGGTCAGCCTGGCGTACTCGCTCCTGATCAAGCCGCAGGCGGCAGTGCTGATCGCGCTCTTCATCGCGTTCGCGTTCGCCGATCGCGCGCGTTTACGCGAGCGGCTTACCTCGAGCGCGATCGGGATCGCGGCGGCCTTCGTTTTTGCCGTCGTCCTGGTACTGCCGTTCCATCCGACCGCGAGTCCGCTCAATGCTCTGTCATGGTTGCTGCAGCGGTACGAGTTCGGCTCGAGCGTCTATCACTACGGCTCGGTCAACGCATTCAACCTGTGGGCCGTCAACGTCTGGAAGGCGCAGCCGCCGTTTTGGCAAGACGACAGCGCCCTCTTCTGGATCTTTCCGCAGTACGTGTGGGGCATCGCGCTGACCGTCTCGGCGCTTGCGCTGGTGGTCTGGCGTTATCTTCAAGAGCGCACGGCGGGGGCGTTGCTCGAAGCCTCTACGATCGCGCTGCTCGGATTCTTCATTCTTTCGACCCGCATGCACGAGCGCTACAGCTTCGATGCGCTGCTCTTTTGCATCGCGTGCATTCCGATCGCCCGGCGTTACCTTTGGGGTTCGCTTGCGCTGACGGTCGTGCTCTTTGCGAACCTGATCTACTCGCTGCAGTACCTGAGCGTGGTGACGAATCATACGCCCGGCGTGAATTCGGCCAATTTGTGGGGCCCGCTCACTTCGTTCTATGCGATCATTGCGGTCGGAACGTTCTTTGCGCTCGGCTACGCATTTTTGGGGTCGGCGCCGGAGCCCGCTCGCGTCGCCAAGACCAAGGAAGAACTGGAAGAGGGGCGCAAGAAGCGCGCGCGCGATTACTACGATCCGCGCGAAGGCCTTTCCGTGATGAGCGCGATCGACTACGTGTCGATGAGTGCGCTCGGCGCCTTTAGTTTTGTGCTCTCGTTCATCCGGTACTGGTATCCCAAGGACAAGATCTTCGACGAGATCTATTTCGCGCGCGCGGCCGAAGAATATCTGCGCAACATGCGCATCTACGAAAACACCCACCCACCGCTTTCAAAGCTCTTGGTGACGCTCTCGGTGCTGCTCTTCGGCGGCCTGGGTCACGGCGATACTTCGTGGGGCTGGCGTTTTCTCGACGTGGTCTTCGGCGCGCTCGTGGTGATGCTGCTCTACGCTTTCGCCAAACGCGTCACCGGCTCGACGATCTTTGCCTCGATCGCCGCGTTTCTCCTGATCTGCGACGGGATGCATTTCGTGCAGTCGCGCATCGGAACGCCCGAAGGTTTCGTCGTGGTGTTCTCGCTGGGCGCGGTGTATGCGTTCTATCGCTTCTGGATCGCTTCGCAGGTCGAGTCGCGCGCGCACGTCGTGGTGCCCGCGTATGCGTACGCGGTAGCGGGCGGGGTTTCGCTTGCAGCCGGCGGGATCGTCGTCGGGATTTGGGATCTGCTCTGGAGATCGTTCGTGCATCCGCCGATGGTGCTCGATCGAGCCTCGAGCATCATCGTCGTGCTGTACGTCGCGCTCGGCGTGTATCTGCTCCTTCGTTACACGCTCTTCCGCCGCTGGTTCGCCGACGGTGCGCAAGAGTTCACTTTTCCCGACGGCGCCTATGCGCTCGTGGGAGGAGCGAGCCGGTCGCTCTACGCGCCGGACGGCGGCGTGATCGAGGGCAGCGGCGGAAAGGCGCGGATCACTGCCGGCGACCGGTCGCAAAATCGCTCGGGGACGCTGATCTATCCGGGTGAGGACTTCAGCATCACCTACCGCGCGGATCCGAGCGAAACGTACGAGACGCCGGTAGCGAGCGCGACCTATGCGGAGAATGAGATTCGCGTCGACGGCGCTCGCGAGAAGGGCTCGTCGGCGACGCTGTGGCTCACCGTCTTCACGATCGCCCTGGGCTTACTGGTCAGCTCGAAGTGGTATGGCGTCATGGGCTTCGGCGTGAGCTTCGTGGTGTTGATTCTCGTCTGGCTGCAGCGCTACTTCGCGCGGCGTCGCCCCTTGCTGTGGGGGAATCCGCGTGGATTCCGGCTCGACGGGGCGCTGGTGAGCATTCTGTTCATCAGCACGACGATCTATGCGCTCGCTTGGGTGCCGGATCTGGTGCGTCAATCGCCCGATCCCAACGAGATTCATAACTTCAACGACGTCGTTTACCGTCAATATTCGATGTTCGAGTACCACGACAAGCTGGTCGCGAAGCACCCGTACTCTTCGTTTTGGTATCAGTGGCCGCTCGACTATATCCCGATCGCCTATTTCTATCAGGATCATCGCAAGGACCAGCACGATCCGAAAGGCTGCTGCGTCGAGGAGATCACCTCGATGCCCAACCCGATCAACCTGTGGTTTGGGCTCATCACGGTGCCGATCGTCGGCGTGCTGGCGTGGCTGCGCAAGAACAAGGGCTACGCGCTCATCGTCCTGACGTACCTTCTGCAGTGGCTGCCATGGATGAAGTCCCCGCGCATTACCTTCGCGTACCACTTTTACGTGGACATACCGCTGATCTGCTTGTGCAACGCCGTCGTGCTGCAGCAGCTGTGGCTGCATTTCCGGGACAAGGGCGTCTCCGCGCGCCGCTGGACGCTGGGCGGAATTACGGCGGCGGTCGTCCTGATCGCGGCGACCTTCGTATTCTTCTATCCGATCCTTGCGGCAATTCCGATCACGTGGGATCAGTGGCACTTGCGGATGTGGTTCCCCTATTGGATCGTCGGCCCGTACGGGTAATGAGAGGCTTCACCCGGCAGGTTCGATAAGCTGGGGATGTTAGAGGTTTTTTATGGGTCGCAAGTGGCAAAATATCAAACTCGATAAGGGAAAGACCGACGCACAGCGCGGAGCGCTTTTTACGCGCTTGAGCCGTGAGATCACGCTCGCGGCGAAGTCGGGCTCGCCGGATCCAGAATCCAATCACCGTTTGAGGCTGGCAGTCGATAAGGCGCGTGAAAACAACATGCCTTCCGACAACGTCAAGCGCGCGATTGCTCGCGCGAGCGGAGCGGGTGAAAAGGAGATCGAGGAAATTCGCTACGAGGGCTACGGCCCCCACGGCCTCGCGGTCGTCATCGACGCCGCCACCGACAATCGCAATCGCACCGCCGGTGAGTTGCGTTTCACGTTCACCAAACACGGTGGAGCGCTCGGAGAAACCGGGTCCGTCGGCTGGATGTTCGACGCCGTCGGCGTGATCGAGGTCGATCCCCGAGGTGCGTCGGAAGACGCGTTGACCG
Organism: Alphaproteobacteria bacterium; assembly: GCA_035523815.1. Taxonomy (GTDB): domain Bacteria; phylum Vulcanimicrobiota; class Vulcanimicrobiia; order Vulcanimicrobiales; family Vulcanimicrobiaceae; genus Aquilonibacter. The sequence continues at coordinate 4,965 of DATKPZ010000134.1, read as the reverse complement.
AGTCCGCGCTCGTCGACGGCGTCGTCGACCTCGATTACAGCGAGGTTCGCGCGTACATTTACACCGAGCCGGCGCAGCTTGCCGCCGCGCGCGACGCGTTGCGCGACACGCTGAAGATGGCCGACGTGTATCTCGGCGTCCGGGCCAAGCAAACCGTCGCCCTCGAGGGAAGCGAACTCGTTGCCGCGCTCGCCTTTCTCGACGTGTTGGAAGAACACGAAGACGTGCAGCACGTCTTCAGCAACCTCGACGTCAGTGAGGCTGCGCTGGAGGCGCTCACCTGAACAGGACGCGCGAGTGGCGGGAGCTCGTCCATCAGTACGTCCCGCGCGATTGGGTTTTTCCGATCGTGCTCGCAGCGTTCGTCGGCGTACTCGTGTGGTTCGGACACCAAATCTACGAATTCTTGCTGCCTCCGGCCAACACGATCACGGTTCCCTCGTTCGTCGGTCAATCGTCCACGGATGCGGCGGCCGCGGCAGCGCAGATGAACCTTTCCGCGGAAGTCATCGATCACGCGACCAGCGATCGCTATCCCAAGGGTGCGGTGATAAGCCAGCGTCCGGATGCGGGGACGACCGTGCGCGCCGGGCGGCAGGTGGACTTCGTCGTTAGCGACGGTATCATCTCTCGCGTCATGCCCGATCTGCGCTACCAATCGATGCGCGAGGTGCAACTGGATCTCTCGCGCACGCACCTGGTTCTCGGAACGGTCACCACGGTCAAGAGTGACATCGTTCCCGGCGGTCACGTCATCGACCAGGATCCGCAGCCGCTGGTGAACGTCACGGAAGGCGAGAGCGTGAACCTCGTGATGAGCAAGGGCGGTGCGCAGATCGTGCGCGTACCGGTCTTTACCGGTTTGAAGATCGACGAAGCGCGCGATCTAGCCGCGAAGTCCGGCGTGAAGCTCGGCCAGCTCGTTTGGACGCCGCTTGGGAAGAGTGGCCCGGCGCATGGGATCGTCGCGCGGCAGTCGATTCCGCCCAACACGAAGATCTCCGCGTACGACCCGGTCTCGTTGCAGGTAAGCGCCGGTCCCAACGAGTCGGGCTACATCATTCGACAAGTGCGGGTGCTCGCGTCGATACCGGTCGTTGCGACGGCGCAGCCCGGCCAGCCCGTCGCGGTCGTGCTCCGCGTGCGCGATGCAACCGGCTCCTACGATGCGTATCGCGCCTTCGCGCAGCCCGGTCAAAAGCTCGACTTCACGGTGACGGCGGTGGGCACGTCGGTCGTCGACCTATTCGTGAACGATACGCTAGTGGGCGAGACGCGTCTCGGCGACGAACCCGCCCGCATCTACGACGAGAAGCCCACGCCCTCTCCCTCGCCCGGAGGCCCGTGAACGCAACATGCCCGTAATTATCGCGCCGTCGCTGCTCTCGGCTGATTTTGCGCACATCGCCGATCAAATCGCGGCGGTGGAGGCGGGCGGCGCCGATTTTCTCCACCTCGACGTGATGGACGGCCGGTTTGTGCCCAATCTGACCTGGGGTCCCAAGGTCATCGGCGATCTGCGCAAGCTTTCGAAATTGACGTTCGACGCGCATCTGATGATCGTCGAACCCGAACGCTACGTCGATGACTTCCGCGAAGCCGGCGCCGACATCATCACTTTTCACTACGAGGCGACGCCCCACGCGCAGCGCCTGCTCACCCACATTCGCTCGCTCGGGGCCAAGGCGGGAATCTCGCTTTGTCCGCAGACGCCGGTCGCCATGTTGCAGGACATCATCGACGATTGCGATTTGGTGCTGATCATGAGCGTGAATCCGGGCTTCGGCGGCCAGCGTTTCATCCCGCGATCGCTCGAGAAACTGCGCGAGGCTCGAGCTTTGATCGACGCGCGTAATCCGCGCTGCGTCTTAGAAGTGGACGGCGGAATCGGCACGGAGAACATTCGCCGCGTCGTTGAGGCCGGCGCCCAAGCCATCGTCATGGGCTCGAGTATCTTCGGGACGACCGATCCCGCCGCGACCGTGCGCGTCATGCGCCGCCTCGCCAGTGAATGAATGAATGAAGACGAACTCGTAGACGCGATCTCCGCAATCACGCGCGGAGAATCACGAGTGCTGATCGGAATCGGCGACGACGCGGCGGTATGGCAACCCTCGCGATCGCAGCGCAGCGTCATCTCGACCGACGCGTTGATCGAGGACCTCCACTTCTCGCGCGAATGGATGACGCCGGACGAGATCGGCTGGCGTGCGATGGCGGCCAATTTGAGCGATCTTGCGGCGATGGGCGCGCGGCCGAGGCTGGGAACGGTGGCGCTGGGCGTTCCCCTCGAGTGGACGCCGAAGGCGTTGCTCGCGTGCTACGCCGGGATGGCGCGCTGTGCGAAGACGTTCGGTCTGCAGATCGCCGGGGGCGACTTGGTGCGTGCTCCCGTGCTGATGATTTCGATCACGGTCGTCGGCGAGGTGCGTCCGAGCAATCTCAAAACTCGCGCCGGCGCTCGCCCGGGAGACGTGATCGCGACGACCGGCGTGCTCGGAGCGAGCCGCGCCGGCCTCGACGCCGCGCAAGGGCTGGTGCAACTCGACGAAACGCTCCTCTCCAGCGCCTTGGCAGCGCATCGCACGCCGAAACCGCGGCTCGCCGAAGGCCGATGGCTTGGTGCGAGCGCGCACGTGCACGCGATGATGGATTGCTCCGACGGGCTCTCGACCGACCTTGCGCGCATGGCTCGCGCGAGCGGGACCGGCGCGTCGATCGAGCGCGTGCCGATTGCGGACGCCGCCGCGGCCGCAGCGGCGGCGCTCGGCGAGGATCCGCTGGTCTATACCGTGGCGGGGGGCGAGGATTTCGAGTTGCTCGTCGCCGTCGAGGCACGCGCCTTTCCGCATCTGGCCCGGCGCTTCCACGCGCGCTTCGGGCGGGCGCTGGAGCGGCTTGGCACGATGAGAGCGGACGAGCGCATCGTCATGGTGAACCAAGGCCGGGAAGAGCCGCTTGCGCGCACCGGCTGGGATCACTTTTCGCAGAGTCACTAGGATCGCAACTTTGTTCGAAGACGACGTTCAATCGTTTCCGCTCATCGGCAGCATTCAGAACAGCGTCGGGATGGGCTTTTTGGGGAATCAGGCGGCCTTTGCGATTGCAAACGCGCTCGGGGCCCGGCTCGTCCACGCGCAATCCCAGTTCGCGAACGCCCACGGCGGCGTAAGCGGGCGCACCACCACGGTCGCGGACGTCAATCAGTTTCGCCGTGACGTCGATTTCGTCGTTCGCGCGCGGCCCGCGATCCTGCACATCGGTTTTTTGCCCAAGCCGATGCACGTTGACGTCGTCGCGTCGGCGCTCCACGACTTCAAAGGCGTCGTGCTGCTCGACCCGGTGATCGGCGAATACAAGAAAGGGCTCTTCGTTTCCGAAGAGACCGCGCGCGCGATTCGCGATCTGCTCGTGCCGATGGCGCAAGTGATAACGCCCAACCGTTTCGAAGCCGAAGTTCTGCTCGGAAGCGGCGATCGCACGCTGACCGAGCACGCGTACCTCAACGGAATCTTCGATCTGGGTCCGCAGGCCGTGATCATCACGTCGTTTGCGCGCGATCCGGAAAAGCATCGCACGACCAGCCTCTTTTCGAACGGCTATTCGTATCATCGCATCAACGGGCCGTTTTTTCCGCGCTATCCCGCGCACGGCGCGGGCGACGTGTTCGCCGCGTCGGTCGCGGCCTTTATGGCGCTGGGCGGATCGCCCTTTGCCGCAACGCTGCTCAGCACGGCGCTCACCTCGCGTGCGGTCGCCAATACGACCAGCTACGCCGGCAACAGCGTCGATCCGATCGCGGCGCTGGCGAAGTGGAACCCGCAGGGCTATCAGGTCGACGACGACCGCGCCATGCGCTTCTGCGAACGCTCGAACGTCGAGAGCGAAATGCTCAAAGCGACGGCTGCCGACGGGCCGCGCCTAAAATTCGCGCCGCCGAAGCACAAGATCATTTACGGCTAACGTGCCCGGGCACCAAGAGAAACCATGAGCTCCCATACGATCCGCATCGGCGAGGGTAAACCGCTGGCCGAGATTCACATCGCCGGCTACGTTCATCCCGAAGTCGCCGAACCCGAAGGCATGGATCTGCTCGACTGTGCCGTGCGCGCGGTCGCGCCGCCGGTCGAGGCAACGTTCCCGGTGTCGATCCGCGTCGATGAGCTACGCTCGCTCGGCAGTTACCTCGCCCAAATAAACTCGGGCAACGGCCCGGCTGGAAATTTTTCCTTCGCAGGCGGCCTCTTCGACCTCTCATTCGCCCCGAGCCGGCGAGGACCGGTGCTGTGCGCGGTGGGGCTCAAGAGCATCGAAGCCTCGCACGTCCGGCTCGAATACCTGGTCACGCTCGAACCCCAAGCGATCACCAAACTCCTTGCGGACCTCGCCGCCTTCGAGCGAGCGACAGCCGACTGATCGCCCTGAGAAGTAAAAAAGCCGCAGGATGCGGCTTTTTGAACGTCTTCCGAAGGGAAGGGCAACCCCCCTCAAACGATCCGCGTCAGACGGCGCGAGTCACTTTCTTCGAGCGCAGGCACTTCGCACACACGCGCGCGGTCCGATGGGTGCCGCCGATATTGACCTTCACCGACTGCAAATTGGGCAGCCAGCGGCGTCGGGTCTTGTTCATTGCGTGGCTCACGTTGTTACCCGTCATCGGGCCCTTGGAGCACACTTCGCAGCGCTTCGCCATCGGGGTCGCATCCTTATAGAATCACGAGGGTTTTCGAGAAAATCTCGCAGCGCCGGCACATGACCGGCGGACGAACTTACGGATGATACCACGTGGCCGGGGCCTTGACAAGGATTCCGGTGGCGGGGGCCCGCAGACCGCTCCTCCGTGGACGTCACCAGCCTCGATGGCCGCGGCTACGCGAAATTCCTCGCGGCCGGGACCTACTTCCTACGGAAGTACCGCGCGGTCCTCAATGACCTCAACGTGTTCCCGGTCCCCGACGGGGATAC
>DATKPZ010000133.1:0-3178 GCA_035523815.1 Alphaproteobacteria bacterium | reverse complement strand
GACGCCGACCAGCAGCAAGAATTGGCCGAGCGTGACGGCCTCCTCTTTCGGCACGCGCGCGACGAATGCGTGCAGCCACGCGCGCGAGCCCACCAGTAACACCGCGCCAACGACGAGCGCAAACGAGATCCAGAGCGGCTGTGTGAGCGCGATCGGGCCGAGCACGTAGGCGATGAGTACGCACGTCGGCACGATCAGCGGGCCGTCGGCCGCTTCGCGGCGTCCTTCGAGCACATTGCGAATGTACAAACCGATCCAGCCGCCCAAGATGAAGAGGCCCGCGATAAACGCAAGCGCGTAGTGCGGTTCGATCAGGTAGAGCGCCGCACCGGCGAACGCGATGAGAGGGAAGGTACGGATGCCGCCCGGCACCGGCGGATCCTCTTCGCCGAAAAACTCCTCGAACGCAAATCCGAAGAAGAGCGAGAGCCCGAGGAGGATGGCGTAGTTCACATGCCGCGCCAGATTTCGCGCACCGAGGTGCTGCGTTCGACCGACTCAACGTCGCGGTAGGTCGCGCCTGCGAAATCCATCGACGGATTGGTTACCCCGTACCAGAAATGCTCGTTCTTGAAGTGATGCCATAGGTGGTACTTCTTCACGTACCGTCCGAAAGGCGTGACCGGATTGAACGGAATGTGCGCCACGTAGTGGACCCACTCATAGTAAAGCAGCCCACACATGCTTCCGAACGTCAGCGAGAAGGCGAGCCCGGGGTTGCGTACGATCGCTTCGAAGATTCCATAGTAAACCAGGACCGTCGGAACCACGAACCACCAAGGGAGAAAGAGCAAGCCGATCTTCGGCGGATCGATGTGATGGTCGTAATGCAAGCGGTGCTGGAGTTTGAGCACGAACGGAATTTGCGAGGGGTGTGCGTGAAAGAGGAAGCGGTGCGTGGTGTATTCGGAGACAAAAAAGACGGCCGCACCGATCACCGCTCCGGCGAGCGAGAAGGGTGCGGCTCCGAACGCGAAGGCGGCGACCGCCGCCACGACCGCAAGCGCCAAGATGGCGTTGCTCCCGTGGCGGAAGAACGCAAGGATCATCCAGCGTCCTTGATCATGTCCAGCAAGCCCTGACGGTCGAGATAACGGATGTGTCCGCGCTCGCGTTTGAGCAGCTCGCGCTGTTCCAATTCCGCGATAGCGCGCGCGGCAACTTCTTTGACCGTGCCGGCAGCAGCGGCGATCTGCGCTTGCGTGAGGTTTGGAAGCGGCGGGCGGGCTGGGCTGAGCCCGCGTTCGGGCATCGCATAGGGCACGAGGACGTGCGCAATTCGCGCGATGATCGGCATCGTGGCCTGCGTTGCGAGCGCTTGCATGTGGTCGCGGCGGCGCTGTGCGTTGACGCGCCCAAGCGCGAGCAAGAGCGGCGCGCTACGCTCGCCCGCCTCGAGCACGGCACGTCGCGGGATGCGCAAGTAGCGTGCCACCTTTGAGAGCGCAACGACCCGTCCACTCGCCGGAGCCTGGTCGAAAAGCTCCAGCTCGCCAAAAACTTCGTAGGGAAAGATCTCTAAGAAAATGCGCGGGCGACCGTTGCCGTTTCCGGTCGTGAGCGCGGCTACGCCCTCGAACACGACGCCAAGGTACGGCCATTCGGTGCCTTCGGTGACGATGGTCTGGCCGCGACGGATCGTGTGCAAGCTCGCCTGTGATCCCAGGTCGAGACGCAATTCTTCACTTACGCCGGCAAATACGGAAGCACGCTTGATGATCCCGGCTGCGGAGGGCGCATCGCTCTCGACCGCGACGCGAGTCAGGTGAATCATCCACTCGCGGTCGGCCGTCCGGTGATGATCCACGACGACTTCCTGCGGCCGCGTTTGCTCGAAACGAAAAGCAAGCCCACGCGGTTCGTGATCGGTTACGACCGTCAACGATCCGCCCAGAGGCAAACGATCGAAAATCTCGGAGATTTTGCCGGGGCGCTCCCAAACGGGAAGCGTCCGCAGATCAAGGCGCGTTACATCTATCATTTGAAACGCGTTTTCTCTTTAGCGGGTGGAACTACTGCCTGGACGGGGGGACGGTAGAGCGGAGAGCGGAGCAAGCGCAACGGGGGTCTTGAGGGCCTTCCACGCGCGCTGCGGCGCCGCCGGCAACTTGTCCATGTGTTTAAGGAAGAGCGCCAGCGTCCAAATCTGGTCGTCGGAAAGGGTCCGCGTGAACGCGGGCATGCCGGTCAGCCGGATACCGTGCTTGATCTTCCAAAACGTCTCACCCTCGGGGTCGTCCTCGACCCCGTGCCGGGCGAGTTGGGGGGCGTGCTGATACAGCCCGATGGCGATCGACGAAGGGCGCTGCCCCGGAACGCCGTGACAGGCCGAACAGTTTTCGCCGTAGAGCTTGATGCCGGCCGCATAGTTCGCGTCGGTCGCGGCGATCGGGTTGGCTTGAGTCGGCATCTCGCGCGCGATGGTCGCATCGAGCGATCGCGAGGCCGCCCAGCGTTCCATCCGCGATGGACGCGCATCGGCGTTGGCCGGAATCAGGAGTCCCTGAGTGACTCCGACGTAGGCGCCGAGGAGCGCGATCACGATGGTCGCGAGCGCGCCGAAAATGAATCCTTTTAGCACTCCGCCTCCTTTAGGACGGGTATGGATTCAAGCGTGAAAGCACAATTCCCGGACGAGCAATCCGCGGACGGCGAGTTCGTCCGTCAGGAGGACCGCTTTCGCGGCTGGGTTTCAGCCGATGGGCATACCGGCTTCCCCGCCGCGCCGGGCCGCTACCAGCTTTTCGTCTCACTTGCGTGCCCGTGGGCGCATCGCACGATCATCATGCGCAGGCTCAAACGGCTGGAAGCGGCGATCCCGATGACGATCGTCGATCCCATCCGCGACGATCGCGGCTGGCGTTACGGCACCCACTTCTTGAGCGAGCTTTATGCGGCCAGCGATCCGACCTATCGCGGACGCGTCACGGTGCCGGTGCTCTGGGACATGCAAACCAAACGAATCGTCAGCAACAGCGACGACGACATCCTGCGCATGTTCGAAACCGAGTTCGACACGATCGGCGATCCGCAACCTGACTTTTATCCGCGCGAGCTTCGCAGCGAGATCGACGCGCTCAACGAAGAGATCTTTGCGGACCTCAACGACGGCGTGTATCAAGCGGGCTTCGCCACGAGTCAAACCGCGTATGAGGACGCCGCCTACCGCGTCTTCGCC
>DATKPZ010000132.1:0-4552 GCA_035523815.1 Alphaproteobacteria bacterium | reverse complement strand
CTTGCTCGATTCGAGCCGGCCGCCGGAACGATTGGGGCCGAACACCAGCACGCCCGCGTCACGCAAACGATCGCCGACGCCCGCCGCGATGGCCGATTCGGGTCCCAGCACCACGAGATCGATCTTTTCGGCGAGCACCCGCTCCAGGATCGCTTTGCCGTCCGTCACTGCAATATCCCAGTTCCGCGCTCGTGATGCGGTGCCCGCGTTGCCCGGCGCCGCAAAGATTGCCTCGCACGACGGCGATTGCGCGAGCTTCCAGGAGAGCGCGTCTTCGCGCGCGCCGTTCCCCACCACGAGAATACGCATCTACAGATAGTCCAACGGATCGACGTCGGTCATGGAGGGATTCAAACGCACGAACTCGCGCAGCAGATACTCGTGCCCCTGGCCCATCATCACGACGACACGGTCGCCGGGCCGCACGACGCTGGCGATATTCGAAAAGATGAAGCAGTTGCGCATGTACCACTGCGCGACATACGCCGCCCCGGCGTCGTCGGCCTCGCGTCCCATTCCGGCCATCACGCTGTACCATGAAGCGTTCGCGCGAATCGCCGCATCCGTGTTGAGATAGCGCATGAGGTCCAGATAGGTGCCGTTTCGTTCCAGCTCATCCGAGCGTTTGATGTACGCGTCGCTCACCGGATCGCGGACGTCATTGAAATGGCTCATGAGGTACGCCGTGATGCGCTTGCCGCTCGGACTACTCTCATCGATGAACGTAGGGCCAAAGGTGTCGATCGGATAGATGCTCGTATCGCCGGAGCGCGCCGCGAGCCGAAACCCGAACTGATAGATCTCATTGGCCGGCAGAGCGAAGTGTCCGGCCAGGTACTCGCGGTAGCGCTTCGCGTATACGGCATCGCCCATCGGCGCTTCGATCAACACTTTCGTCGGATGGAAACGCGCGAGCTGCGCGACGACCGCAGCGATTTGCGCCTGACGTTTAGGCGAAAGCGGGCTATCTTGAAAGACGCTGTTGTGCACATCGTGCCTCGCTTCCAGATGCGCGACGCCGAGCACCATGACTTGGGCGCGCTCTGCCGCGTTCGCGGCTGCCCCGGCCATGGCGAAGGCGACCACTGCGAGCATCACGCTGCGCCAAACTTTTCGTATGTCCACTTACTCCCACTCCACGGTGGCCGGCGGCTTCGAGGTGATGTCGTAGGCGACGCGATTGACGCCTTGCACTTCGTTGACGATGCGCGTCGAGATTCGTTCCAGCAGATCGTGTGGAAGGCGCGCCCAATCGGCCGTCATCCCGTCTTCGCTCGTGATCGCGCGTACCGCGACCAAGTTGGCGTAGGTCCGCCCGTCTCCCATCACGCCGACGCTGCGCACCGGCGTGAGCACCGCAAAATACTGCCACGGATGCGGCTCGAGCCCTTTGGCGCCGTCGATCTCTTCGCGCACGATCGCGTCGGCGTCGCGCACGATGTCTAAACGATCCGGGGTAACGTCGCCGATGATCCTAACCGCCAGGCCCGGCCCCGGGAAGGGCTGGCGCTGCACGATGTGTTCGGGAAGGCCGAGCACCCGCCCGAGCGCCCGCACCTCGTCTTTGAAGAGCGAGCGCAGCGGCTCGATCAGCGAGAAGTCCATCTCCTCGGGGAGACCGCCGACGTTGTGGTGCGATTTGATCTTATGCCCGGCTTTGCTGCCGGGCGTTTTCGACTCGATCACATCGGGATAGAGCGTTCCCTGCACCAGATATTTGACGCCGGGAATCTTCGCCGCTTCTTCTTCGAAGACGGCGATGAACTCGTGGCCGATGATGATGCGTTTGCGCTCGGGGTCCTCGACGCCGGCGAGTTTGCTCAAGAATCGCTCGCGCGCATCGATGGCGATCACCGACAGATGCATGACGTCGCGAAAGGCGTTGAGCACCGAGGCCGCTTCGCCTTTGCGCAGCAGACCGTGATCGACGAAGATGCAGGTGAGTTGCTCGCCGATAGCTCGTGAGACCAGTGTCGCGGCAACGGCCGAATCCACGCCGCCCGAGAGCGCGCAAATCACTTTGTCGCTCCCGACCTTCGCGCGAATCTCCTCGATCGCGCGATCGACGAACGACTCCATCTTCCAATCGTCGGCCAGGCCCGCGATGCGGTGCAAAAAGTTCGCCAGGATCGTGGTCCCGGCTTGGGTGTGCACGACCTCGGGATGAAATTGCACGCCGTAGATCTTGCGCCGCCCATCGCCGATCGCCGCCACGTTGCAGCGCGGCGTCGAGCCTAGCGTTTGGAAGCCCGGCGGAAGTTTGACCACGGAATCGCCGTGCGACATCCACACGCGCGACTGTTCGGGCACGTCGTGCCAAAATGGCGAGTCGGGATGCGCGATGGTCAGCGTTGCGGGGCCGTATTCGGCATGGTCGAGTTTGACCAATTCCGCACCGACGTGACGTGCGACGAGCTGCATGCCGTAGCAAATGCCCAGCAGCGGAACGCCGCTTTGCAAGATCTGCGGATCCAGATCGGGCGCGCCGTCGACCAGCGTGCTCTCTGGGCCGCCGGAAAGAATGATTGCGGCGGGCTTGCGCGGCGCGAGCGTCGACCAGGCGACGTCATACGGGACGATCTCGCAGTACACGCCGAGCTCGCGCGTGCGGCGCGCGATCAGTTGACTATACTGTGCGCCGAAATCGAGGATGAAGACCGTGGGGGGCATCGAGCGCCCATTCGGCCCGGATAAGCCGGTCCCTCGGCCGCCGCGCCCCCCGCCCATCCTTATTTTGCGGCCGCTTGAGCCGCCTTAATCACCGCATCGTAGTTGGGCTCGTGACTGATGTCCGGCACGAGCTCGACGTACGTAAGCTTCTTGTCCTTGCCGATGATGAAGATCGAACGCATCAGCAGGGCGTTCTCTTTGATCCGCACGCCGTAGGCATAGCCGAAGCTATGATCGCGGTAGTCGGAGAGATTTTCGAGCGTCACGCCCTCGGCGCCGCACCAGCGCACCATCGCAAACGGCAGGTCCATGCTCACGATGTACGGCTTCACGCCTTCGGGCAGCTCGCCCAGGCGCTTGTTGAAGGTGCGAGATTCGATCGCGCACGTCGGCGTATCGAGCGAGGGCACCACGATCAGCAACGCGGCCCGGTTGCCATGATCGGTGAGATCGTCGAGCGTGAGCACGGCCATGTTGGCAGCGGTCAGATGAACCTCGGGCGCCGCCTCGCCGGCTTTGAGTTCTGGGCCGAGCAGCGTGAGCGGATTGCCGCGCGCGGTGACGACGCCGGGGCGCTCGATGGTTTGCGTTGCCATGTCTACCTCCGAAAGCGATTACGTGAGAGACTAGTACGATGCATCGTGATTCGCACAGCGGGGCCAAACAGCCGCACATTTTCTCTCACGAGAAAGCCGGCTGGCTCGACGAGCCGCAGCGCGAAGGATGGCTACCCACCCCGACGCTCATCGACCTGCTCGAGGTTGCGCCTGGGATGCGGATTTTGGATTTTGGCGCGGGAACCGGACGTTACGCTGTAGCCCTCGCCGAGCGCAATCCGCAGACGCGCGTGGTCGCGTTCGACGTTCAGCCCGAATTCCTCGCAATCATCGCCCAGCGCATCGCCGAGCGTGGCCTTGCGAACATTCGCGCCGCCGATCGGATCGAGGGACGATTCGACCGGATTTTCGCCTTGAACGTGCTGCACGAAATCGGCGACGACGATCTGCGGGTCATGCGCGCGTCCTTGCGGCCGGCCGGTTTCGTGCTGGTGGTCGATTGGGACGCGTCGATCGACCGGCCGACCGGACCTCCGCGCGAGCACGCCCACACACTCGAGGAGGGCCGGGAGCGTTTGCGCGCGGCCGGCTTCTGCGGCATACGCTCGATTCCCGAGCCGATGCTCCCTTATCATTTTGTGTTGCGCGCGAGCCTGTTATAGAACCTCGCGCAGACCGCGCATTACGCTTTCTCTCGCGGGCGCATCATGGTCAAGATCTGCGCAGCGGCAAAGGCTTCCGGCATCGTCGCGGCAGCGAAGCCCATCGCGTCCTCGGCGCGCGCGGGCAGACCTCGAATGAAGCGGTACGAGGCGTCGACGTCCGGCCCTCCCAGCGTATTCACGAGCCGCGCGTGACCCTCATCGGCGTTGGGGTCCACCGCAACATGAACCGCAAACGACCATTGATATGGCTTGGCGGGGCCCCATACCACCGCCGCGTTCGGCGGAATCGACACCGCAAGCTCGACGTCGGCGAGGCGGCGTTCGGAATCGAACGTATAGGCGCCGTCGTACATTCCTCCGGCCACGTCGAACCCATAGGCGGTTCCCCGGTCCAGCGTGAGGACACACCACCCCGGAATCCCTAAAGACGAATAATCGATGAAAAAGACACCGTCGCGCATCATCGCCCCTTGACCCTTGGCCCGCAGCATCTCGAGCTGGCGGCCGTACTCGGACAACTGTGTAAACAGCCGGATGTAGGCCTCGGCCGGTCCGGGTATGTCCGATCCTCCCTCGGCCAGCCACGACGAAACAGAGCGCAGAGAGGCGCCGACCATCTTCGCGAAGTCGTCCTGCGACAGACGGTACCGTTTTAGGAAC
>DATKPZ010000131.1:0-8532 GCA_035523815.1 Alphaproteobacteria bacterium | reverse complement strand
CAAACGACGTATTATTTTTCGGCCTTCGCGGTGATCAACGTCGTGATCAACGGCGTCGGTGTCGGCAAAGCCTCCAATCGATTCGGCGATCGCGTCATGTCGACGCTGGGCCTCGCGCTGCTCGTCGCGGGCATGGCATGTACGCCGTTCGTGCACAATGCGCTCAGCTTCGCCGGCGTCATGGTCCTCTTTGCTATGGGCAGCGCGTACGCCAATAACGGCATCAACGCGATGCTCTCGAACGCAGCTTCCGATCGCGAACAAGGCACCGTGCTCGGGGTCGGGTCATCGCTCGATTCGCTTTCCGGGATCATCGCGCCGCCGATTTCGACCGGACTGCTGACCAGTTACGGATCCGGCTTCGCCGGCGTCGAGTCACTGGTCATGGCGGTGATCGGTTTGATCCTGGGCCTGCGAAACAGTCTCCTCGCTCCCCAAGTAGCATCCGTCACGATCGAATCGACCACCGTTGTTGCTGTCGAAGAATTGGAGACGTCATGAAGTCAAAGATCACCGGCACCACGCTTCCCGTGCTCGAACTCGGACTCGAACCCGGCGATAAGATCGTCGCAGAACCCGGCGAGTTCTCGTGGATGACCTCCAACGTGCAACTCAACACGACCGCCATCACCGCGGGCGCCAAAGGCGTGTGGGGCGTGCTCGGCCGCGCGCTTTCGGGCGGCGGCATCTTCATGACCGAATACAGCGTGACGAACGGGAACGGCCTCATCGCGTTCGCGGCCAAAGTTCCGGGTGAGATCATGCAGGTCGACGTCTCCCCCGGACACGAGTACCTGATTCACCGTCACGGTTTCTTGTGCGCGACGGAAGGCGTGGAGCTCACGATGGGCTTCCAGCAGTCGCTCGGTGCGGGGATCTTCGGCGGCAACGGCTTCGTGCTGCAGAAGCTCGCCGGCACGTCGACCGCGTGGGTGGAGCTCGGCGGCGAGATCGTCACGTACGATCTTCAAGCCAACGAAACGATCCAAGTGCATCCCGGTCACATCGGCATGTTCGAGGCGAGCGTCAACTTCGACATCACCTTCATGAAGGGCGTGGTCAACGCGATCTTCGGCGGCGACGGGCTCTTCATCGCGCGCCTCACCGGACCGGGCAAAGTGTGGCTGCAAACGCTCACGATGCCCAACCTCGCGCACGCCCTGATGCCCTATCTGGGCAAAGAAGCCGCCGCACCAGCGCAGGCCGCGATCGGCGGCGGCATTGCCGGCGGCGTGGCCGGTTCAATCTTGCGCGATATGTTTGGCGGCTCTTAGCGCGTCATCGTTCGCAGAATAAAAAGCCGTTGCGGTTGCCCACGAGCCTCGACGGGCACGAGCGCATGTCGATCGACGTCGCGCGATACCCGCTTCCCGTGCTGCATTGCGCGCTGAAAACGTGACCGCTCATGCTTGCGTTGCTGCAGCTATTCACCCAGCTTCCGCCGGGGAAGTGGCCCGGCCGGTTCCACCCGCCGCCGCTGCCGCCGCTCTCGCAGAAGAGGCTGCCGTTGCTGTTGCCCAGTGCCCATCCCGGACAGTTGCGCATCGCAAACGAGGTCTGGCGATAACCGCTTCCGGTGCTGCACGATGCGTACACGACGTTGCCGTTCATGCGCGCGTTTTGGCAGCTGTTGCGCCATGAGCCTCCGGGCAGACCGCCGCCGTAATCCGGCCGGCCGCCTTCGCAAAAGAGTTGGCCGTTGTTGTTGCCCACGAGACGCCCCGGGCATCCGGCAAGATCGATCGACGAGAAGCGCCAGCCGCCGCTGGTGGTTTGGCATTGCGCGCTGAACGAGCGTCCGTTCACGCTTGCGCCACGGCAACTCGCCTGCCAACTCCCGGCCGGAAGATTCCCGCCGTACTGCGCTCGCGCAGGGTTCGAAAATCCAAAGAGGGCGACCGCCAGCGTGGCGAAGACGGCAAAAGCGATTCGCATGTGCAGCTCCTTGCGTGAAGTTAGGCGGCGGATTTTTTCCGGCGCGCGCTCGCCGGTTTTTTCTCGGGCTTGTCGTTTGACGCCGCGCGGCCGTTGCCCGAGCGGCGCTTCTTGCTCTCCTCGAGCGACTGCGCCAGCACGTCCATCAGGTTGACCACCTTTGAACGCGGTGCCGCGGCCTTCTTGGCCTTGGGAAGTTCTTTCCCTTGAGCGCGCGCTTCAATCATTGCCAGCACTTCGTCGTGATAGCGATTGGTAAATTTCTCGGGCTCGAAGGCCTGCACGCTCATCGTATCGATGAGCATGCGCGCCATCTTCATCTCGCCTTCGGGCAAGGCTTCTTTGCCGGGAAGCTCGAGCGTCGACGATTCGACGATTTCGTTGGCCCAATGCATCAGCTCGAGGACGAGCGCTTCGCCGATGGGCTTGACCGCGGCGATGTATTCTTTGGTGCGAATCACCACGCGAGCGATCGCGACCTTGTTCGACTCGGTCAACGCCTCGCGCAGCAGTGCGTAGGCGTGTTTGCCCTGTTTACTCGGCTCGAGGTAGTACGGCTTATCGAAAAACATCGGGTTGATCGTGTCGAGGTCGACGAATTCGAGGATGTCGACCGACTGCGTCGCCTCAGGATTGACCTTCTTGAAATCCTCGTCGGTCAGCACGACGTACTGCCCCTTCTCGTACTCGTAGCCTTTGACGATCTCGTCCCATGGAACGGGCTTCCCGTCGACCGAACAGATGCGCTCGTACTTGATGCGCCCCTCGTCCTTGGCATGCAGCATGTTGAACGAGAGTTCGTCGGTACGAACGGCCGTGAAGAGCTTGACCGGGATGGTGACCAGGCCGAAGTTGATTGCGCCGGACCAAATTGCGTGAGCCATAGCAAAAGTAGTGTACCCGAGAAACGCAAGTGTCGTACACGAACCACGACATATAGTGGTCGAATGTGACACCTCGCCACTACATGGCTACGACCACTGTTTCTGTGCCTTCGAAATGGCCGGTTCCAATCGCTGCTTTTTCCAGGCCCTCCCGGCCCAGAGATCGCCGTCCCGTTCGAGCCGCTTGGGCGTCGTGCGCAGGTTGAAGGCGGCGAAGGCGTCGGCCGGCAGGCCTCCGCGTTTGCGAGCGAATGCCTCGACTTCTTCCCACCGCAGCGGCGTCGAGACGGGCGCGCCGTCGCGCGCGCGGAGCGAATACGCGCTGACGGTCGTCTTTCCGCGACCCACTTGCATGAAATCGAAATAGACGGCGCTTTGGTCTCGCTTCTTGACCGCGCGCTCGAGTGAAATGCGCGCGGGATCCTCGTGCGCCAGCCGGTGCGCGACGATTTCGGCGAACATCTTGGCCGCGTCGTACGTGTAGCCGGGGGCGAGCGGCACGATCACGTGCAGCCCCATCCCGCCCGACGTCTTGACCAGCGTCGTCATCCCGATCGAGGCGAGCAAGTCGCGCACTTCGAGCGCGACCGCCGCCAGCGTTTTGGTCGTGCACGTCTCGCCCGGGTCCAGGTCAAAGAAGACGTAATCGGGCTCCTCGATCGTTTCCACGCGCGACGTCCACACGTGCAGTACGATCGACGCCAGATTTGCCACGAACACGAGCGTCGCCTCATCGTTGCAGATCATGTAGGTCGTCTTCGCGCGCTGCCCTTCGGGGCTGGTGATCGTGGCGCGCTGCGCCCACTCGGGCAAGCCCTTAGGAAGATGCTTTTCGAAGAACGATGGTCCGTCGACGCCGTCGGGATAGCGCTGCAGCGTCAGCGGGCGATCCCGCAAATGCGCCAGCAGCCACGGCGCCGCGAGGCGATAGTAGGCGATGACATCGCCCTTGGTGTAGCCGTCGCGCGGAAAGAGCACTTTGTCGAGATTGGAAAGCGAGAGCGAATGCTTTCCTACAGTCACCGCGGTGCGCTGCCCCGTGGCCATCAGCTCGTCTTCCCGTGCTGAGGCATTTCCAGCACGACGTCTTTCGCGGCCTTGTCGGTACGCAAACCGAGGAATGCGGGCTGACGCAACACGAGATCCCGCGTCCACTCGGCAAATCGAACCTCGGCCACCAGTTGCGGCTTGACGTAGTGCACCGGCGCGTTTGCGACAACGGCATTGACGAAGGGTGACTTCTCGCGCGCGAGCGACTTGAGCAATTTCATGATCTCGCCGATGCGCTTGACCGAGAAGCCCGTGCCAACCGCGCCGACGAAGCGCAGGTTTTTGCCCTCGTGTGCGCCGAGCAAGAGCGACCCAAAGCCCTTGCGGCTTCCACGCGGCTCGGTCCAGCCGCCGACCACGAATTCTTGCTCGAGCTGCGCTTTGATCTTCACCCAATCGCGCGTGCGCCGCTCGACGTAGGTCGAGGTGCGCTTCTTGCCGATGATCCCTTCTAAGTGATTGCGCTTGGCCTGCGCAAAGAGCGCCTTGCCTTTCCCGACGACGTGCTTGGAATAGAGCACGAGCTCGTCGTTGCCGATCAGACGCTCCAGCAGCGCCTTGCGTTCTTCAAGCGGCTTTTTTCGCTGGTCGCGACCGTCGGCGTACAAAACGTCGAAGGCGGCGTAGGTCAGCGTATGGCCCGCTTCGGCGTATTCTTGCAAGCGCTGAAAATCCGAGCGGCCCTTGGAATCCAAACTGACGATCTCGCCGTCGATGATGATCGGCACGCTTTCGAAGGCGTCGGCAAGCTCGGCAAGGTCGGGGAACTGCTTGAGCAAATCGAGCCCGTTGCGCGAGACGAGCGTGAGTTTTCCCTTCGCGTCGATCGTGCAGATGCCGCGGTAACCGTCCCACTTGATTTCGAAGAGCCAGTCGTCATTATCGAACGGTTCGTCGATCAGCGTTGCGAGTTCGACGCCCTTGATCTTCGGTAGGGGCTCGGCCTTGGCTGACGTTCGCACCCGTTTCTTCGCCGGCGGATCGACCGGGCGCGACTGCCACGTTTTCGGATGACTCTCTTTCTTGATGTCTTCGATGGTCTTGCCCGATTTCACCGACTTCGGGTAATCGTCGATGTCGTAGTGCGTTGGATCGTCGCCGTCGTGGTCCTTGATCAACAACCACGGGTCGCCCGACTCGCCCTCTTTCGGTTTGATTTTCACGAGCGTAAACATGCCGTGCAATTTTTTCCCGTGCAGGATGAATTTGATCTTGCCGTTCGCGATCTCGTGCCCAGGATCGGTACCTTCGGCGAGCGCGTACCAGCCCTCGTCCCAGATGATCACTTCACCCGCGCCGTACTGCCCGCTCGGAATCACCCCCTCAAACGTCCGGTACGCCAGCGGATGATCCTCGACGTGCATGGCAAGGCGGCGCTCGCCGGGCACCATCGTCGGACCTTTGGGAACCGCCCAGGAAGGCATGGCGCCGTCGGCTTCGAGCCGGAAATCGTAGTGCAAGCGCGTGGCGCGGTGCTTTTGGATGACGAAGCGCAGGCGCTTTCCGCCGCGCTGCGGCGTGCCGCTCGGCTCGGGAGTCGCCTTGAAGTCGCGCTTTTTGTTGTACGTCTCGAGCGAACGCGCCATCGTCCTTAGCGTCCGTACCCAAAGACGTGCGCGAGCACCGCGATCGCGCAGGCCCCCAGAACGATTGCCGCCAGGCCGATTCCGGCCGCCCGTCGTCGAATCACGAAATCCATGGGATGGGACGTCGCCGGCGTAATTGCATCACTACTCCTTGCCCTCGCGGCAGCGGTGCGCAGCCGTTCGGCGGGCGGGTTCTACGACGCCGAGGTCTACGGGATGACGCCGAGTGCGCATCGCCGCTATACCCTGATCGCCGTGGCCTTTGCCGTCGCGTTTTTCGCCGTCGCCTGGTGGTGGCCTCGCAGCGGCGCAACGATCTGGCTGTTCGCAGCGTTCGTGCTCTTTGCGGTGCTGTACCTTACGTCATTTCTGCGTGGAGCTTCCGAAGCCGATGACTGAATTCCATTTTTCCCCGCGGCCCAACCGCGCAGGCGAGATCGCCTGGAATCCGTGGAGCGACGAGACGTTCGCGCGAGCGCAGCGCGAAGACAAGCCGATCCTCCTTTCGATCTCGGCGGTATGGTGTCACTGGTGCCACGTCATGGACGAAACGAGTTATTCGGACGCCGGCGTCATCGAGCGAATCAACGCCCGCTTCGTTCCGGTCCGCGTCGATAACGACGAGCGTCCCGACGTCAATGCGCGCTACAACATGGGCGGCTGGCCGACCACGGCCTTCCTGAGTCCTGACGGCTCGCTGCTGACCGGCGCTACCTATTTGCCGCCTGAGCATATGCTGCGAGCGCTCGATCAGGTCGCCGATTTTTACGCCGAGCGAAAGGACGACATCGCCGAGAAAACGCGCAAGATGCGCGGCGCCCGCACGCGCTACGAGATCGCTTCGGCGCAGGAACTCTCAGAACGGCTCGTCCGGGATTTTGCCGCTTCGCTGCGTGAAGCGTACGACGAGGAATTCGGGGGCTTCAACGAAGAGCCGAAGTTTCCGCAACCGGAAGTTCTCGACTTTTTGCTGACGTACTGGCGTCTGAGCAACGACGCGCGGTTTTACGAAATCGTCGCGCACACGATGCGGGCGATGGCTCACGGCGGCATGTACGACGCGGTCGAAGGCGGGTTTTTCCGCTATTCCACGACGCGCGACTGGACGATTCCGCACTTCGAGAAGATGTCCGAGGATCACGCCGGGCTCTTGCGTGTGCTGGCGGAACTGGAACTTTGGGCGCCGAGCGACATGGTGCGCGGCGATCTGCATCGGACGATCGCGTACGTGCGCACCGTGCTGCGCGATCCGCAAACCGGATTCTTCGCCGGAAGTCAAGACGCCGACGAAGCGTACTACGTGCTGCCGCTCGAGGAGCGCCGCAAACTCACCCCGCCGTACGTCGATCGCCGCTCCTATTCCAATTGGACCGCGGCGCTCGCCGGAGCCTTTGCCTGGTGCGGCATGGCGCTCGAGGATCGTTCGCTCGTCGACGAGGCGCTCTTCACGCTCGATGCGATGCACGATCGTTTGCGCGATGACGACGGACTGCTCTTTCACGTCGCCGCGCCCGGCGAGGCGCCCCGCATTACCGGACTGCTCGGCGATCAGGTTGCGTACGTGCGCGCGCTGCTCGACGCGTATGAAATCAGCGGCGAGCCGCGCATGCTCGAGCGGGCGCGCGTCCACGCGGACGCCACGATCGCCGCGTTCGGCGCGGAGGATGGCGGGTTCTACGATCGGGTCCATCACGATTCGCTCGGCCGGCTGGAAGTTCCGGATCGCCCGATCGTGGACAACGGCCTCATGGCCGAGAACCTGCTGCGCCTGGCCTCGATCGCGCACGAACCCCGCTATCGCGAGCTCGCGGAGCGCACGCTGTTGCTTTACGCCAAGACGTTCCAAGGGGCGATGAGCTTCTCGGCCGCCTACGTGCGAGCGCTCGCGCGCTATCTCGCGCCCGACGTTTCGGTCCGGGTTACCGGCGAGCCGGCTGCGGCTGTCGGCCTGCGGCGAGCGGCCCGGCAGTTGCCCTCGCCGTTCGTCACGGTCTCGAGCGAGCCGGGCTACGAGGCGTTGGCCTACGTCTGCCGGGGGACCACCTGTGGCTCGCCGGTCGGCAGGCCCGAAGAGGTGGCCGCCGTCTACGCTGCCCTGGCCTGAAACATCGGCCCGGCGGCCGCGTAAAGAGGATGGAGGCCCCTCGACTACGCTTCGATACGCTTAGGGTGACACGAAATGACGCCATATGCCCAGATGCTGTTCGCCTACGTCCGCCCCGAGGCGCAAGGTGTGTACGCCTACGAGTACGACCGCTACGCCAAAGATCCGATGGTCGCGCTCGTGCTGACGATTTTCTTTGGCATCATCGGCGGCGAAGCGTATTACATCGGCGACTGGAAGCGCGGACTTTGGATGACGATCGCGCTGTTCAGCGGCGTCGGCATGTTCATCAGCGTCCCTCTGTGGATCGCGCGCTGCTTCACGATTCAGGGCGAGTGCGAGTCCTACAACGACTACGTTGCGTGGCTCATCGCCAGCCGCTACGTGTCGGAGAACAACGCCGTGCAGCCGCCGCAGCCCGCGCCGCCGAGCGGTAAGCGCCCGGTCATCAGCGGCCTGCCAATGGTGGCGCGCTCCTAGCGCGACGTGTATCTATGTGCGAATGAAGCTATTCCAGTACCAGCAGCCCCACAACCCCACCCCAATCGAATACGCCATGAGCGCCATGCCCCAGCGGGGCAGGCGCTCTTTTACTGCCAGAAAGATCAGTGCAATCAAGAACGGCTCGAAATCGAGCGCGTGGCGCATCCCAAACTGCGCGAAGCCGTTCACGTAGTAGACGAAGTTCGGGGCCGCGCAGAGCGCCGTCGCCACCCACAACGCGAAGACCCACGCCACCGGCTTTCGCGCTAGGAACGCGAGCACCAGCGCGGGCGAAGTCCAGGTCAAGGCGACGCCGCTGATCGAGGGTGCGAGGTACGGGTAATTCGCGATACGCTGCGGGCCTTGCACGAAAAACGACCACAGCTGGTATGGAAAATATTGCAGCCGAAACGGCGACCCGGTCGGCATGCCGGCTTGGTCTTGGTGATACCATGCCGTATATCCGATGTCGTACCACGTGCCCCAGCGT